>CAZNMK010000072.1:0-9624 GCA_964574045.1 uncultured Roseovarius sp.
GGGGACGAGTTCGGCGGTTTGGGGCCGGCGCCATCGTTTCCCGCACCCGCCCCGCCGCAAACCAAGCTGGGGCCGGGCGGCAATACCACCATCGGCATCGTGGCCACCGACGCCGCCCTCACACAGGCGCAATGCACCCGCCTGGCCACCGCCGCCCACGACGGTATCGCGCGCGCGCTGATGCCCGCGCACACGCCGCTGGACGGCGATCTGATCTTCGCCGCGGCGACCGGGCGGCGGCCGCTGTCCGACCCGGTTGCCGACACGCTGGAACTGGGTCACGCGGCGGCCATCTGCATCGCCCGCGCGGTGGCGCGCGGGGTGTACGAGGCCACGCCCGCGCCGGGCGATACGCTGCCCTGCTGGCGCGACCGCTTTGGCTGATGGTTCATTCCGAGTATTTGCGGGCAAGGCGAAAAGGCAGGGTTTTCCCGCGTATTCATCTTGCCGCAAGTACTCCGGGGGTTTGGGGGCAGCGCCCCGACCCGCCATCCGCCGGGCCGATCCCGGACGGCGGAAATTCTCGCCTCGCCGGCTTTCGTCCCGCCGCGGCAGGCGCTAGGGTGCGCGCGCGAACCGGCAAAGAGGGCGGGCGTGGCGGAAATCATCCTGGTGCGGCACGGGCAGGCGATGAGCCATGCCACCGACGAGAAGAGCTATGACCGGCTGTCCGATCTGGGGCGCGAGCAGGCGCGCTGGCTGGGCGATCATCTGCGCGCCACCGATCCCCGTTTCGACGCGGTCATCACCGGCACGCTGAGCCGGCAGGCCGATACCGCGCGCGCCATGGGCTACGAGATCACCGCGCGCGACCCCCGGCTGGACGAGCTGAGCTATTTCGCCCTCGCCGGCGCGATGGAGGTGCAGTTCGGCCTGCCGGCGCCGCGCGACGCGTCCGAGTTCGCCATCCACCTGCCGCAGGTGATCGAGCACTGGACATCCGACCGCCTGGCCGGCGTGCCCGAGACCTATGCCCAGTTCGCCGCGCGCGTCAGCGGCCTGATCGACGAGGCCTGCCAGCGCGGCGGGCGCATCCTGATCGTTACCTCGGGCGGGGTGATCGGCATGGCCATGCGCCACGCGCTGGGGCTGGAAAACGGCGGCATGTCCAAGCTGATGCTGCAGGTCATGAACAGCTCGCTGCACCGGCTGGAATACGTGCAGGACACGCTGATGGTGGGCGCCTTCAACGCCACGCCGCATCTCGACCATCCCGAACGGGCCCATGCCCGCACGTTCATCTGAGGACGCGCCGATGACGCATATCTGGCTGCGCGCGGAAAGCCGCGACAACGAAAGGCGCGTGGGCCTGACGCCCGAAGGCGCCGCGACGCTGATCGCGCAGGGCTTTCGCGTCACCGTCGAGCAGAGCCCCGCGCGGGTGCTGCCGGCGGCGGACTATGCCGCCGCCGGATGCGCCGTCGCCGCCGGGGGCAGCTGGCCCGACGCCCCGCGCGACGCCATCGTCCTGGGGCTGAAGGAACTGCCCGACGATGACAGCCCGCTGCGGCACCGGCACATCATGTTCGGCCACGCCTTCAAGGGGCAGCATTCCGGCCGCCGCCTGCTGCGGCGCTTCGCGGCCGGGGGCGGCACGCTCTACGATCTCGAATACCTGGTCGACGAGGGCGGCCGGCGGCTGGCGGCATTCGGCTATTGGGCCGGCTATGCGGGCGCGGCGGTATCGCTCGGGGCGTGGGCGGCGCAGCGGCAGGGCGGCATCTGTCCGCCGGTCGCCAGCTGGCCCGACAAGGATGCACTCCTGTCCGACTTGGCCGCCGATCTCGACCGTGCCGGCGCCCGCCCCACGGCGATCGTGATCGGCGCGCTGGGCCGGGTGGGCACCGGCGCCTCCGACCTCTGCGCCGCGATGGGCATTCGGCCGACCCGCTGGGACATCGAGGAAACCGGCAAGGGCGGGCCGTTCCCCGAAATCCTGGCGCACGACATATTCCTCAACTGCATCCTCGCGCGGCCGGGCACACCCGTATTCGTACCGCCCTCTTCGCTGACGGCGGAACGCCGGCTGTCGGTGGTGGGCGACATCGCCTGCGATCCCGACAGCGACTACAACCCGGTGCCGGTCTATGCGCGCGCCACCACCTGGGCCGCGCCGGTGACGCGGGTGCACGAGGCGCCGCCGCTCGACATCATGGCGATCGACAACCTGCCGTCGCTGCTGCCGCGCGAATCGTCGCTCGACTTCGCGGCGCAACTGCTGCCCGTGCTGCAGACCCTCGACCGGCTGGACGAAGGGGCCTGGGCGCGGGCGGCGGCGGTATTTCACGAACATGTCAGGGAGGTCTGAAAGATGACGATTCACTGGTGCGGGACCGGCCTTTCGGCCATTCCCGGGCTGCGGCGGCTGATCGGCGCCGGCCACGACGTGCAGGTCTGGAACCGCAGCGTCGACAAGGCGCGGGCGGCGGTGGGCGACCTGACCGACCGCATCGCGGCGTTCGACTTCGACACGCTGTCGGCCGAGGTGGACGCGGGCGACGTCACGGTGTCGATGCTGCCCGGCGACTGGCACGTGCCGCTGGCCGGCATGTGCATCGACAAGGGGGCGCATTTCGTCTCGTCCTCCTATATCGCGCCGGAGATGCGCGAGCTGAACGCGAGGGCGCTCTTGCGCGGCGTCCGCGCGGTCAACGAGATCGGGCTCGACCCCGGCATCGACCACCTGATGGCGCATCGCCTGGTCGACGACTACCGCGCGTCGGCGGCCTTCGATGCCGGCAACGACCTGTCGTTCACCTCGTATTGCGGTGGCATCCCCAAGCATCCCAACGCGTTTCGCTACAAGTTCAGCTGGTCTCCGCTCGGTGTTCTCAAGGCGCTGCGCTCGCCCTCGAGGTCGATCCGCAACTATACCGAACTCGAGGTCGCAAGGCCGTGGGATGCGATTTCCACCTATACCGCGCCGCTGCCGCAGCCCGAGACCTTCGAGGTCTATCCCAACCGCGACAGCCTGCCCTTCATCGAGGATTACCGGTTCGAGCCCGCCTGGCGGATCAGGGAATTCGTGCGCGGCACGCTCAGGCTAAACGGCTGGGCCGAGGCGTGGAGGGACATCTTTGCCGAGGTGGACACCCTGCACGGCCCCGAGGGCGACGCGCGGCTGCGCGAGATGTCCGAGGAGCTGTGGCGCGACAACGCCTATGGCGAGGACGACCCGGACCGCGTGGTCCTGTGCGTGTCGCTCAAGGCCGAGAAGGGCGGCGTTCCGGTCTGGCACAAGACCTATGTCATGGATGCCTGGGGCGATGCGCGCGGCACGGCGATGGCGCGGCTGGTGTCGGTGCCGGTGTCGCTGGCGGTCGAGGCGGTGCTGAATCGCGAGATCCCCGCCGGGGTCACGCCCGCGCCGCACGACCCCAGGCTGGTGCAGCGGTTCCTGTCCGAGGTCGATCGACTGGCTCAGCACCTGCAGGTGGTGGATCACCTGTAGGGCCTGTCGCGCCCGATCGGAATCGCCCGCCCGTCGCGCCAGCGGCGGGCGCGTTCCGCGCCCACCCGGGCGACCGCGCGCCCGTCGTCGAACCGATTCCAATTGAATGCGACACGCCCCAAGGCCGCGCCGCGGCTTGCGAACGCCGCCCCGGCCCTTGCGCCGGGCCGCGCGGCTACATCGCGCCGGGGTCCAGGATCGGGTCCGGGGCGCGGATCGGAAATCGTTGAAGGCAGGGCGCCTCGGCTGCCCGATCACCCGCCGCGAACGAGGTCGTCCTCGTCGTCGATCACCGAGATGCCCAGCGCATCGAGCCCGTTTTCCAGGTGGTCCGACAGGTGCGGGGTCCCGAGCAGGTAGTCGGCCGTGGGGGTGGTTGCCTCGGCCGCGGCGGTGGCCTTGGCCTCTTCGAGTTCGTCGGGTTCGAAGGCGCCGCGCCCGATCCACATCACCGCCACCAGGCTGGCCTGTTCCTCTTCGGTCAGGCGGTCGATGAAGGCGCGCAGTTCCGCCTCCGCGCGGTCCAACTCGCGCGCCATCAGGATCACCTGGGCGATCTTGTAGCTGCTTATCTCAAGCATTCGCTCCCTCCGGTCGGCGTACCCGTTAAACGACTCTGATCGCCAGACTACAGGGAGTCCTTGATCTTGCGCAAACGGCCTGTGATGCGCCAGCCTGGAATTCCGGGCCGCGCGGACGAGAATTCCTGCCGCCGCAGTGATCCGAAGGGCCGGGCCGGGCGTATCCGTCACATGATCAGCGTTACCTTAGAATTGCAGGCGCCAGGTTCCTCGCGTCGGGTCGGTCGAGATGCTATAAAAGCGCTGAAACACGACGCGATGGCGGGTGTGGTGAGCGCGAAAGACGACACCGATGTATCGGGTACCGAATGGTGCGATTGCATCCTTCGTGTCCGCGAGAGGCAGGACCGTGCCGCGTTCGCGGCGCTCTTTCGGCATTTCGCGCCGCGGGTGAAGGCATTTCTGATGCGCTCGGGCGCCGATGCCGGCCTGGCAGAGGAATGCACGCAGGAGGTCATGGCCACCGTCTGGCAGAAGGCGCATCTGTTCGATCCTGCCCGCGCCAGTGCGGCGACGTGGATTTTCACGATCGCGCGCAACCGCAAGATCGACGCGCTGCGCAAGATGCGCCGCCCCGAACCCGAGGACCTGCCCTGGGGACCCTCAGAGGAGCCCGACCAGGCCGAAAGCCTGGCGATGCAGCAGGAAAGCAAGAGACTGCAGGCGGCGATCGCCGCCCTGCCACCTAAACAGAAAGAGCTGATCGAAAAGGCGTATTTCGGCGATCTCAGCCATCGCGAAATCGCCGACCGGACCGGGCTGCCGCTGGGTACGATCAAATCGCGCATCAGGCTGGCGCTCGACCGGCTGCGCCATGAGATGAAGTAGACGACGATGACAAAGACCGAGATCAGACATCACCTGACCGACGCCCTGCTGATGGCCTATTCCGCCGGCACTCTGCCCGAGGCGTTCAGCCTGACCGTGGCGGCGCATGTCTCGATGTGCGACGAATGCCGCGCCAGGCTGGGCAGCTTCGACAGCGTCGGCGGCGCGCTGATCGAGGATTGCGAGACGGCGGCGCTGGCCGAGGACAGTCTCGAGGCGACGCTGGCGCGGATCGCCGCCAGTCCGAGCCGGCCCCAGGCCGGACGTCCTGCGCGTGGGCCGGCGGGCGGAGTTCTGCCCGCGCCCGTGCGCGACTATGTCGGCGGCGATCTCGAGGCGGTGCGCTGGCGGCCCGTGGGGATGGGCGTGAAACAGGCGATCCTGCCGACGGCGGGCGGGGCGACGGCGCGGCTCCTTTTCATTCCCGCCGGTGCGGCGGTGCCCGATCACGGGCATCGGGGGACCGAACTCACGCTGGTTCTGCAGGGTGCCTTCGCCGACGAGGTCGACCGCTTCGGCCCGGGCGACATCGAGGTCAGCGACGAGGCGCTGACCCATACGCCGGTGGCCGATTCCGGCGCCGACTGTATCTGCCTGGCCGCCACCGATGCGCCGCTCAGGTTTCGCGGGTTGCTGCCGCGGCTGGTGCAGCCGTTCCTGAGGATCTGAGGCCGCTCAGCCGCCGCGCAGTTGCCGCAGCACCTCTTGCGAGGGGTGGCCGTCCGGTTTCTGCCCGCGGTCGCGCTGGAAGGCGCGGATCGCCTCGACGGTGTTGGGTCCGATCAGCCCGTCGATCTTTTCCACCCCGTAGCCGCGGCGTTTGAGACGCCGCTGCAGGTCCTTCTTCTGGTCGAAGTCGAGCGGAGCATAGCCTCGCGGCCAGGCGCTCTGGATCGGCGGTCCGCCATTCAGGCGGTCCGACAGGTGCCCGACCGCGAGCGCATAGGCGTCGGCGTTGTTGTAGCGCTTGATGACGTCGAAATTGGCAAAGACCATGAACGACGCCCCCGCCGGGCCGGCCGGCTGGAGGATGCGCGCGGCGCCGAAATCGCGCACCGGCCGGCCGTCGATGCCGACGACGCCGCGTTTGGCCCAGTCCGACGGCATCCGCCGCGCCCCGGTGACGGGCGCGCCGCGGGGCACCCTGACCTCGACGCCCCAGGGCATCCCCTTGCGCCAGCCGAAGCGCCTCAGATAGGCGGCCGTCGAGGCCAGCGCGTCGGCGGGGTCGTCCGACCAGATGTCGCGCCGCCCGTCGCCGGTGAAATCGACCGCATAGGCCAGGTAGGAGGTGGGAATGAACTGGGTATGCCCCATTGCGCCCGCCCAGGAGCCGGTGAAATCCCTGAGCCCGACATCGCCCGATTGCAGGATTTTCAGCGCCGCTATGAGCTGGTCCTCGAAGAACCGCCCGCGCCGGCCGTCGAAGGCCAGCGTCGCCAGCGCGTCGATCATCGGATAGTCGCCCATGCGCGTGCCATAGCGGCTTTCCAGCCCCCAGACCGCGACCACGACCGCGGCCTCGACGCCATAGGCCGCCTCGATCCGGCCGAGCGTGCGGGCATGGCGGCGCAGCGCCTGGCGGCCCTCGTCGATGCGCGGCGGCGCGGCGGCATTTTCGAGGTAATCCCAGATCTCGGTGCGGAACTCGGTCTGGTTGCGGTCCTTGGCCACGACCTCGGGATCGTAGCGCGCGCCGCGAAAGGCGGCGTCGAAAACCCCCGGGGATATGCCGCGCCCCAGCGCCCGGCCCCGGAACCCCGCGATCCAGCGGGCAAAGGCGGGGTTGCCGGCCGATACCGGCGTGGCGCCGGCGGCAAGCCTGTCAGGCCGCGCCAGGGGGCGCAGCGCGGTCGCGGGCAGGGTGGCGCCGGCGACCCGCACGGCCTGCGCAGCGGGCTCGGTGCCGCCGGGGCGCGCCTGGGGGCGCAACGAGGTTTCGACAGGGGCCGCGGTCGCCGCCCCGGTCAGTGCCAGCGCGGCCGCCATCCGCGCGAGCGTCGCCATTATCCGTCTGCCGCTCATGCCTGCCCCCATGCCGGGTGTTTCGGCAAGGATAGCAACTTCGTCGCCCGCGCAAAAGCGCCCTCTGCATGCCTTGGCCCGTTCCCGCCGCTCTGCCGGGGCGGGCCGGGGTTCGCGGGCGAGGGACAGAAAATATCCCATGCCCCCGGTCTTGAATGGTCGCCCGGCCGCCCGCATCTGCATGCGGACGGACCGCCGAACCGGCGGTGCCGTGAATTCGGGTATCGATCATTGGACATCGTTCTGATCGCGGCCGGGCTGGCCGCGCTCATGGCCGGCGGCGAGATGCTGGTGCGCGGCGCGGTGGCGCTGGCGCGGGGCTTCGGCGTATCGCCGCTGGTCATCGGGCTGACGCTGGTGGGCTTCGGCACCTCGGTGCCCGAACTGGCGACCAGCCTTCAGGCGGCGCTGGCCGGCTCGCCCGGAATCGCCATCGGCAACGTCGTCGGCAGCAACACCGGCAACATCCTGCTGATTCTCGGCATTGCCGTGCTCATTGCGCCCATCGCCGTGGCGCCCGAGGCGCTGAGGCGCGACGGCATCGCGATGGTCGTGGCTTCGCTCGCCTGCCTGGCGGCCATCCTGTCGGGCGATATCGCCCGGCTGGAGGGGCTGGTGCTGCTGACGGGGCTCTGTGTCTATCTCGCGGTGACGCTGGCAACCGAACTGCGGCGGCGAAAATCCGCGGCATGCCGTTGCGCGCAGGAGGGCGAGCTGCTGCCGGCGCGACCGGCGGCGCCGTGGCGGGCCGGCCTGATCCTGCTGGCGGGGCTCGCGGTGACGCTGGCGGGGGCGCGGTTGCTGGTCGCCGGCGCGATCTCGCTGGCGGCGCGGCTGGGGATGCCCGAAGAGACGATCGGGCTCAGCATCGTCGCCATCGGCACCTCGATGCCCGAACTCGCCACCTCGGTGGTCGCCGCGCGCAGGGGACATGGCGATGTGGCGCTGGGCAACGTGATCGGCTCCAACATCTTCAATGTCCTTTGCATCCTCGGCTTGACCGCGCTGGTGCGCCCGCTGCCGGTACCGGCAAGCATCCTGCGCGGCGACATCTGGGTGATGCTGGCGGCGACCGCGCTGTTGATGATCTTCGCGCGTACCGGCTGGCGGGTAGGTCGGCGCGAGGGAGCGGTCATGGTGCTGGGTTACGGCGGCTACCTGGCCTGGCTCGCGGCGTCGGCCTGAGCCCGCTAGCGCCGCGAGCGGCGGTCCTTGCGCTTGTCCCTGGCCGCCTTGTGCGCGGCGCGCGCCGCCTTGCGCCGGGGCGGTTTGCCGCGCCCTTTCGACGGCCCGCGCGGGGGCGTTTCGCCCTCGAGGCGGACGAGATCGAACGCCAGCCCGCCAGTGACCGGCGCCGCCTCGGAAAGGCGCACCGTGACCCGCTGGCCAAGGCCGATGACGGTGCCGGTATCGGCGCCCATCAGGGTGCCGGCCTCGCGGTCGAAGTGGAAATACTCGCGCCCCAGCGCGCGCATCGGGATAAGCCCGTCGGCGCCGGTCTCATCCAGCCGCACGAAAACGCCGAAGCGGGCCACGCCGCTGATCCGCCCGGTGAATTCCTCGCCCACCCGCTCGGACAGCCAGGCGGCGAGGTAGCGGTCGTTGGTGTCGCGCTCGGCCATCATCGAGCGCCGCTCGGTGTCGCTGATATGTTCGGCCGTGCCCTCGAGCCGCTCGATGTCGGCGGGGCTGAGCCCGTCATCGCCCCAGCCATGCGCGGAGATGAGCGCGCGATGCACGATCAGGTCGGCATAGCGGCGGATGGGCGAGGTGAAATGGGCATAGGCCTGCAGCGCCAGCCCGAAATGCCCGAAATTCGACGGCGCGTAATAGGCCTGCGTCATCGCGCGGAGCGTCGAGAGGTTGATGACCTCGGCGTGTTCGCCGCCCGCGGCCTGGTGCAGCAGGCGGTTCAGATGCGCGGTCTTCAGCACCTGCCCCTTGGCGAGCGTGAGCCCGACGGCCTCGGCGATGTCGCGCAGCGCGTCGAGCTTTTCGGGCGGCGGTTCCTCGTGGACGCGGAAGATGAGCGGCGATTTCCGGGCGATGAGGGTCTCGGCGGCGGCGACATTGGCCAGCACCATGAATTCCTCGATCAGCTTGTGCGCCTCCAGCCGCTCGGCAAAGCTCACCGACACGACCTTGCCCTCGTCGCTCAACTCCACCTTGCGTTCGGGCAGCTCGAGGTCGAGCGGCTGGCGCCGCGCGCGGGCGTCGGCGAGCGCGGCGTGGGCAGCGTAAAGGGGGCGGATGACATCCTCCATCAGCGGCGCGCAGCGCTCGTTCGGGGCGCCGTCCATCGCCGCCTGCACTTCCTCGTAGCTCAGCGTCGCGGCCGAGCGCATCAGCGCACGCGCGAAGCCGTGGCCGATCAACTCGCCCTTGGCGTCGATGCGCATCCGGACCGCGATGCAGGCGCGCGGCACGCCCTCGTGCAGCGAACACAGATCGCCCGACAGCCGGTCGGGCAGCATCGGCACCACGCGGTCGGGGAAATAGCTGGAATTGCCGCGCTTGCGCGCCTCGGCATCGACGGCCGATCCCGGCCGCACGTAATGCGCCACATCCGCGATCGCCACCCAGAGAACGTGCCCGCCGGCATTCGCGGGGTCGTCGTCCGGCTGCGCCCAGACGGCATCGTCGTGGTCGCGCGCGTCGGCCGGGTCGATGGTGACGAAGGGCAGATCGCGCAGATCCTCGCGCCCCGTCAGGCCGGCGGGTTTCATGGCGTCGGCCTCG
>CAZNMK010000073.1:0-9558 GCA_964574045.1 uncultured Roseovarius sp.
AACATTTCAAGAAAATTGTTTGCACCGTCACTTTTGCCGGCAAGGGTTAAGGAGTAGTTTACACGCGAGAGACGATTTCGACGGGTAGCGGGGCGGCACGGCATGCTTGTGTTTTCAAAGGAAAAGCTGGTGTTTCTGTCGGTCCCCAAGACGGGCACGACCGCCTGGCAGGCGGCGCTGGAAACCCGCGCCAGCCTGATCCTGCGCGACCCGCCGGAACTGAAACACGCCCCCGTCTTTCGCTACAATCGCTTCTTTCGTCCGATGCTGGAACGGTTCCTGGGCGAGGGGCTGACGGTGCTGGCGGTGATGCGCGAACCGGTCGACTGGCTGGGCAGCTGGTACCGCTACCGGCAGCGGCCCGCGCTGGCCGGCCAGCCCACCGCGACAGATGGGGTTAGCTTCGACGATTTCGTGCAGGCCTACATGCGCGGCAGGCGGCCGGCATTCGCCAATATCGGCTCGCAGGCCAAGTTCCTGGAGCCGCAGCGCAACGGCACCGCGGTCACGCATCTCTTTCGCTACGAGGACCAGGAGGGGCTGCGCGATTTCCTGCAGGCGCGGCTGGGCACGCTGGCGGCGACCGAGCGGCTGAACGTCTCGCCCGGGGCTCGGCCGGCGCTGTCGGCCGAGGTGGCGGCGCGGCTGCGGCGCAAATGCGCCGACGAGTTCGCGCTCTACGACGGTATCGGCACCGGGGGCGCCTACCGCCCCCTGCCGCCTCTCCCGGCGCGCCCCGCGCCCTGACCGCCGCCGCGCGGGGCCGGCGGGAGCGGGGCTGCGTCAGCCCGGCAGCTTTTCCTGCACCGTGTCCGTCAGTTCGCGCAGCGAAAAGGGTTTGGGCAGAAAGGTCGCCCCATCCATGCCGCCCGCGGCATCGTCGAGATGTTCGGGCGCGTAGCCCGACATGAACACCACCGGCGTTCCCGGCCGCTGCCTGAGCGCCTCGCGCACCCAGCTCGGGCCGTCCATGCCCGGCATGATGACGTCGGTGACGAAGACATCGACCCGGATCGCCTCGTCCTCGAGCACCTCCAGCGCCTCTTCGGCCGAGGCCGCCTCGAGCACCGAGAGCCCGCGCATCCTCAGCGCGCGGCTGGCAAAGGCGCGCACCGGCGCCTCGTCCTCGACCAGCAGCACGACGCCGTCGCTGCGGCGGCGGGCGGGCGGCGGGGCGGTCCGGGCCTGCGGGCGGCGGGCGCCCGCGTCCCCGTCATGGGCCGGCAGCAGCAGCATGAACCGCGTGCCCCTTCCCGGGGTGCTGTCGACGAAGATGAAGCCGCCGGTCTGCTTGAGGATGCCATAGACGGTCGACAGCCCCAGCCCGGTGCCCTCGCCCGGGCGCTTGGTGGTGAAGAACGGCTCGAACACCTTGGACAGGTGGCCGGGCAGGATGCCCGTCCCCTCGTCCGTCACGGTCATTTCGACATAGCGGCCGGGCGCCACCACCGCGCGGTCGCGGCTGAGCGGCTCGCGCAGCAGGCGGTTGGCGGTCTCGATGCGGATGTCGCCGCCGCGGGGCATGGCATCGCGTGCGTTGACCACCAGGTTGACCAGCACCTGTTCCAGCTTGCGACGGTCCGCCCGGACCGACCAGAGGCCGGGAGCATGGCTGAGCGACAGCGTCACCTTTTCGCCCACCAGCCGGTTGAGCAGATGCGTGACGTCGCGCAGCATCTCGCGCAGGTCCATCACCTCGGGCCGCAGCGTCTGCTTGCGCGAATAGGCCAGCAGCTGGCTCACCAGCGCCGCGGCGCGGTTGGCATTCTGGCCGATCTGCATCAGGTCGGCGTAGTCGGCGTCGTCCTGGCCGTGGCGCAGCAGCAGCAGGTCGCAATGTCCCGATATCGCGGTCAGCAGGTTGTTGAAATCATGCGCCACCCCGCCGGCAAGCTGGCCGATCGCCTGCATCTTCTGGCTTTGCGCGAACTGCGCCTCGAGCGATTTGAGCTGCGTGGCGTCCTCAAGCACCGCGATCAGCACCGTCTCGCCGTCGTCGGCGGCCGGGGTCAGCGCCACCTTGACGAAACCGTCGCGGTCGTCGCGCCTGAGCGGCACGATCTCGGCCCTGACGGTGCCGCGGCCCGCGGCGGCATCGTCCAGCCAGTCGGCCAGCGGCCGGCCCGGCCCCTCGATCAGGTCGCCCAGCCGCCGCCCCTCGCCGCTGCCGATGCCCAGAAGCGCGCGCGCTGGCGGGTTCGACAGCAGGATGCGCCCGTCGCGGGCCAGTTTCAGCAGCGGCACCGGCAGCGCGGCAAAGAGCGCCCGGCCATCGGCCGGCTCGCCCGCCGCCGGATCGGCGGGAAAGAGAAACAGGTCGCGCCCGCCATCGTCGCGCGGCCAGGCCGCCATCAGACAGGGCCGCCGGCCGTGCGGCGTCTCGACCCCGGCGACCTGCCCCGGCACGACCGCGACGCCCAGATCGGGGGGGAGTGCCGCCCCGTCCGCCCAGCCGAGATAGTCGCGTGCCGCGGGGTTGGCGGTCAGCACCGTGTCGTCAGCCGCCAGCCGCAGCACCGGCACCGCCAGGTCGGGCGCCGCGGCGGGCGGGTCGGAATGGCCGTCTATGCGCCAGAAACACAGGCCCGCGCCGGCGCGGTGCGCGCTCAGCGCCAGCCGGCCGTCGCCGCCCGCCAGCGCGCGCCGGGCGCAGCCCCGCGCCTGCGCGGCGCCCGCCATCTCGTGCAGAACCGCCGGCGCGTTGGCGATCTCGCCCTCGAGCAGGGCGGTCAGCGTGATCTCGCCCTCGGCGCCGAAGGCGGCGCGCGCGGCGCCGTTGGCATAGAGCAGCGCCAGGTCGCCGCCGGGCAGCACCGCCGGCACGGGATCGTTTTCCGCCCACGCCGTTGCGGCGCGCAGCGCCACGCGGGCGGCCCGGTCGGCGCACCGGACACGGTACCAGACCCGGCCCGCCGCCGCCCCCAGCACCAGCGCCGTCAGCCCGAATGCGAGTTCCGCCAGCCCGTCCCGGCTGAGCAGCCCGGCGGAGGCAAAGATCAGCGCCGCGCCCAGTATGAAGAGCGCCCGCGGACGCAGCCGGGTCGCGGCGCCGCGCAGATCAGCCCCAGATGCCAGCCCGAACCGCAATGTCCCGACCCCGATGGTGAACGCAACGCTCCCTGTCTGTCGCAGAAAGCTTAAAGGGGACTTAACGACAGCCCGGAAAACCCGTCAAGGTTGCGCCGCCTTCAGGCCGGTCTGGAAAAACGTGCCAGAAAGAACCCGTCGCCTTGGTCCGACACCGGCCAGAGGCGCATGAGAAAGCACCGCCATTCGCTTGTTTCGCCGATGAATTCTTCAACTACACCCTCGTTCTCGGGGCGCAGCAGAGAGCAGGTGGCATAGGCCAGTTCGCCCCCCGGCGCCACCAGCGCGGCAGCCTCCCGCAGGATATCCAGCTGCAGCCCGGTCAGCTCCGCCAGCCGGCCGGGGCCGAGCCGCCACTTGGCATCGGGGGTCCGCCGCCAGGTGCCGCTGCCCGAACAGGGCACGTCGCAGAGCACCAGATCATAAGGCGCATGCCGCTTCGCCGTGCCGGGCGCGAGGCGGCGCACGCGCGCCCCGGCCCGCGCCGCCCGCGCCGGCAGGTCCTTCATCCGCCCGGCATCGGCATCGTGCGCGTACCACGCCGCCTCGGCCCGCGCGGCCAGCGCCAGCACCTTGCCGCCGCCGCCGGCGCAATAGTCGAGCACCCGCGCGCCCTCCGGCACATCGAGCGCCGCCATCGCCGCCTGGCTGCTGCCGTCCTGCAGCTCGACGCCGCCATCCAGATAGGCCGCCGAGCGGGCGACGCGGCGCGCATGCGCGGTCACCCTCAACGCACCGGGAGCAATCATGGCGGGCTCGGCCTCGATCCCGTCTTGCTGCAGCTTTACAATAGCTTGAGGGACGGAGTTGATACGCTCATTGACCCGCAGAATCACCGGCGCACGCTGCCGCAGCGCCCGCGCGGCGGCCTCGGTCCCCTCGCCCAGCGAGGCGCGAAAGACCGGCACCAGCCAGTCGGGCAGATCCAGCCGCTCGCCATCGCCCGCCGGGGCGCGCCCGCCCCGGCGTTCGTCCGGCTCGAGCGGCGGCGGCGCGTGCCCGGCGCCGGTGAACAGCGCATCCGGGTCGGTCCCCGCCGCGCGCAGCGCACCGATCATCAGCCCGCGCCCGGTTTCGGTCCCGCCCAGGCAGGCATGGGACCGCCGGCAGCGCAGCGCCTGAAAGACATGGTCGCGCACCGCCGCGCGGTCGCCCGCACCGGCATAGCGCGCACCCCGCGCCCAGCCGGTCAGCGCCTGTTCGGCCGGCTGGCCCCCAAGTACGGCGTCGAGCACCCCGATGGCGGCGGCGATGCGCGCGCCGGGGGTCATCCCGCTGCCTTAGAAACGCGACGTAAGTCACCGCACAAGAATGAATTACCCGATCCGGTAGTTCGGACTTTCACGGGTGATCTGGACGTCATGCACATGGCTTTCCTTCAGCCCCGCGCCGGTGATCCGCACGAAACGGCAGCCGGTGCGCATCTCTTCGACGGTGGCGCAGCCGGTATAGCCCATCGCCGCGCGCAAACCGCCCACCAGCTGGTGGATCACCGCGCCGGCCGCGCCCTTGTAGGGCACCTGCCCCTCGATCCCCTCGGGCACCAGCTTGTCGCTGGCGGCGTCCTTCTGGAAATAGCGGTCGGCGCTGCCTCGCGCCATCGCCCCCAGCGAACCCATGCCGCGATAGGCCTTGAAGCTGCGGCCCTGGTAGAGGATCACCTCGCCCGGGCTTTCGTCGGTGCCCGCCAGCATCGAGCCGACCATCGCGCACGACGCGCCCGCCGCGATCGCCTTGGCGAAATCGCCCGAATACTTGATGCCGCCATCGGCGATGACGGGGATGTCGCCGGCGGCCTCGGCGCAATCCATGATCGCCGTCAGTTGCGGCACGCCGACCCCGGCGACCATGCGGGTGGTGCAGATGCTGCCCGGCCCGATGCCGACCTTGACGGCATCGGCGCCGGCGTCGATCAGCGCCCGCGTCGCCGCGGCCGTGGCGACGTTGCCGGCAACGATCTGGACCTCGTTCGAGAGCGCCTTGGCGCGCTCGACCGCCGCCGCCACCGCGTCGGAATGGCCGTGCGCGGTGTCGATCACGATCATGTCGACGCCGGCATCCACCAGCGCCTGCGACCGGGCGAAGCCCTCGTCCCCCACGGTCGAGGCCGCCGCCACCCTGAGCCGGCCGAGATCGTCCTTGCAGGCAGTGGGGTTGAGCACCGCCTGCTCGGTATCCTTGAGCGTCAGCAGCCCGGTCAGCTTGCCGGCCGCGTCGGTGACCAGCAGCTTTTCGATCCGCCGCGCCTTCATCATCGACTTGGCTTCCTCGCGGTCGGCCGGTTCGTGCAGAACGGCCAGATCGCCCGAGGTCATCATCACATGCACCGGCGTGTCGTCGGAGGTGGCGAAGCGCATGTCGCGGTTGGTCACGATGCCGACCACGCGGCGGTTTTCGTCGACCACCGGAAAGCCGGTGAAACCGTAGCGTTCGGTCAGGGCGCGGGCATCGGCCAGGGTCTGGTCGGGCCTCAGCGTGACGGGGTTGTAGACGATGCCCGATTCGAACCGCTTGACGCGGCGCACCTCGCGCGCCTGTTGCTCGATGCCGAGGTTGCGGTGGATCACCCCCATGCCGCCGGCCTGCGCCATGGTGATGGCCATGCGCGATTCGGTCACCGTGTCCATGGCCGAGCTGAGCAGCGGAATGTTGAGCGCGATCGAGGCGGTCACGCGCGTGCGCGTGTCGGCGGTGCTGGGCATCACCGAGGAGCGGGCGGGAACCAGCAGCACATCGTCGAAGGTCAGCGCCTCACGAATCTCCATCGTCTTTCTCCTGCGCGGGATCGTTTGGCGCTTCCCTATCGCACGGATCGGGGCGGTGCGAAAGGCCCATTCGGGCAAAGCTCCGCGCGGCGCGGTGGACAAAGCCGCGCGGCCGTGACAGAGCCGTGACATCCCCGCGCGCCGGCCAGAGCCGGAGCCCATGCCCGACCGTGCAAGGTGAGCCCACCGATGACCGCACTCAACATCGCCACGACGGACGATCTCGACCGGCTGATGCGCCTCGTTGGCGACCATCACGCCGAACGCGGTGTCGAGCAGACCGAAGAGGCCCGGCGCGCCGCGATCCTGCCGCTGCTCGAGGGGTCGCCGCACGGGACGATCTATCTGATCGGCCCAGCGCGCGCGCCGATCGGCTATATCGCGATATCGTTCGGCTGGTCGATCGGGGCCGGCGGCATGGACGGGCTCATCGGCGAGTTCTACATCCGCCCCGGCGTGCGCGGGCGCGGCATCGGCACCGAGATCATGCACACCCTGCCCCGCGCGCTGGCAAAGGCGGGGCTGAAGGCGATGCATCTGGAGATCGGACGCGACGACGCCCGCGCCCGCAAGCTGTATGAAAAGCTCGGCTTTCGCGCACGCGGCGATGTCGGGCTCATGTCGAGGCGCTTCTGACGCCGCCGGCCTCGCCCGCGCCACTGGCATTTCCCCGCGTGCCGCTTATCTTGATCCCATGACCCTTTCGATTCCGTTCGACAACTCCTATGCCCGTCTGCCGGCACGGTTTTTCACCCGCATCGACCCCAGGCCGGTGACCGCGCCGCGGCTGATCCGTTTCAACCGCGCGCTGGCGGCCGAGCTGGGCATAACCCCCGGCAGCGACGACGAGATGGCGCGCGTCTTTTCCGGCAGCGCCGTGCCGCCGGGCGCACACCCGCTGGCGCAGGCCTATGCCGGGCACCAGTTCGGCGGCTTCTCGCCGCAACTCGGCGACGGGCGCGCCAACCTGCTGGGAGAGGCGGTGGCGAACGGCGAACGTTTCGACATCCAGCTCAAGGGCTCGGGCCCCACGCCCTACAGCCGGATGGGCGACGGGAGGGCGTGGCTGGGTCCGGTGCTGCGCGAATACGTCGTTTCCGAGGCGATGCACGCGCTCGGCATCCCCACCAGCCGGGCACTGGCCGCCGTGACCACGGGCGAACCGGTGTGGCGCGAACAGGGCGCGCTGCCGGGCGCGGTGCTGACCCGGGTGGCGGCGAGCCATATCCGCGTCGGCACCTTCCAGTTCTTCGCCGCGCGGCGCGATGCCGAGGGGCTGAGGGCGCTCTACGATTACACCGTCGCCCGCCACTACCCCGGTGCCGCCGACCCCGCCGCGCTGCTCGAGGCGGTGATCGCCCGGCAGGCGCGGCTGGTGGCGCAATGGATGGCGGTGGGCTTCATCCACGGGGTCATGAACACCGACAACACCACGCTTTCGGGCGAGACCATCGACTACGGTCCCTGCGCCTTCATGGACACCTACCATCCCGACACGGTCTATTCGTCGATCGACGCGCATGGCCGCTATGCCTATTCCGGCCAGCCACAGGTTATCGTGTGGAACATGGCCCAGCTCGCCACCGCGCTGGTGCCGCTGATGCCCGATGCCGAGGCGGCGGTTGAGCGCTTCACCCGCATAGTGCACGCCATGCCCGGGCTGATCGGGGACGAATGGCTGACGCTTTTCCGCCGCAAGATCGGGATCGGTTCGGCGCAGGACGCAGACGAGGCGCTGATCGGCGACCTGCTGACCCGCATGGCCGAGAACCGCGCCGATTTCACCAACACGTTCCGGGCGCTCGCGACCGGCGGGCGGGCGCGCGACCAGTTCCTGAACCCCGCCGCCTTTGACGAGTGGGAAGGCGCCTGGCGCGCGCGGCTCGAAGACGAGGAAGGCGGCGAAGCCGGCGCACAGGCGCGGATGCGCGCCGCCAACCCCGCCTTGATCCCGCGCAACCACCGGGTCGAACAGATGATCGCGGCCGCCCTCGAGGGCGACTTCGCCCCCTTTTCGCGGCTGCTCGACGTGCTCTCGCACCCCTATGACGATCAGCCCGACGCGGCCGATCTCGCGCGTCCGCCATCTGCATCGGAAGTGGTGCAGCAGACATTCTGCGGCACATGAACGGATGTTTCATACCAGCGGGTGCCGCAACGGCGGCGCCCCCGTCACTTGCGCCAGCGGCGAAAGAAACGCGGGTTGCGGTCGACGAATTCGTCGATCAGGCTGGCGAGCCCGCCGCGCGCGCGCCCCTTGAGATAGCCAAAGCCCGTGGCCGCCCCGATGAGCGCGCCCAGCGCGTCGACGATGAGGTCGGTCATGGTGTCCATCAGCCCCGATTTCTGCATGTTGAGGCCAAAGGCCTGGTCCATGCCGAACTCGAATATCTCCCAGACGGCGCCGATGGTCATTCCGAAGCAGAAGGCGAAGAAAGCCACCGCGACGGGGGGCGCGGCATAGCGGTCGCCCTGGAACATCATGAAGACCAGCACGAAGCCGACAAGCCCGAACCCCACCGCCGAGGTGCCGTGCATGACCACGTCCCACCACCAGAAGCGGTCGTAGAATTCGAACACCTCGCCCAGAAAGAGGGTGGCACCGATGAAGATCGCCATGGCGGCGATGAACGAGGGCGGCACATGCACGTCGGCCCAGCGCGCCACGAACATCGGCGCCAGCGACAGCGCCAGCGTGGCCGCCGCGACGAACGCCAGTTCCAGCCGCAACTCGATGAGTGCCGCCAGCGTCACCAGCGCCAGCGCCAGCCAGATCGCGCGCGCCAGCCATGTCTGATCGGCGAACACCGGGGATACCCCTCTCATCGGCAACGGCCACCGGGGACGATATGACACCGCCCCGGCTGAGAATTGCAACCTACAACCTGCAGAAATGCGTCGGCATCGACATGCGCCGGCGACCCGACCGCACGCTCGGGGTGATCAAGGCGCTCGACGCGCAGATCGTGGTGCTGCAGGAGGCCGACAAGCGCCTGCCGCCGCGTCCCTCCGCCCTGCCTCACGACATGGTCGCGGCCGAGGGCTGGCGCATCCCCGATTTCGGCAATCCCGGCGGGTCGATGGGCTGGCACGGCAACGCCATGCTGGTGCGCCCGGACCTGGTGCTGCGCGCCACCCGGCATATCGACCTGCCGGGGCTCGAGCCGCGCGGCGCGATCCTGGCCGAGTTCGACACCGCGCTGGGGCCCTTGCGGGTGGTCGGGCTGCACCTGGGGCTGGTGCGGCGGTTCCGCCTGCTGCAGATGACGGCGATCCACCGCCACCTGGCGCGGCTGGCGCCGATGCCGACGGTGCTGGCGGGCGATTTCAACGAATGGCGCGGGGTCCGCGCACTGGCGGCGGCGGGCGGCGATTTCCGGTTCGCCGCCACCCCGCCCAGCTTTCCGGCGCCGCGCCCGGTGGCCCGGCTGGACCGGATCGGGTTGTGCGGCGGGCTGCGCAGCGACGCCGCCGGCACGCTGACCGCCAAGCCCGCGCATATCGCCTCGGATCACCTGCCGGTCTGGGCGGACCTCTCGGCGGCAGGTGCGTAGGCCGGACCGCGCAGGCAGCGCCCGCCCGGGCGATTGCGTGCACGTCGTCGAACCGCTTCCAATCCACCGCGACGAACCCCAAGGCGTGTCGCACCCGGCTGGATTCACCTCGGCCCCGGCCCCGAGTCGGGACCTCTCTTGCCGGTTGGACG
>CAZNMK010000074.1:0-3767 GCA_964574045.1 uncultured Roseovarius sp.
CGCTGGCGCGACGGGCGGGTGGTTCCAATCAGGCGCGACACGCTCCACAGGCGGGCGCTATCGCGCCCACCTCGGGCGGACGCTGCCCTCGGCACGACATGCGGCCCGCCTCACAATTCCCGCCCCGCCTTCCACTCGCCCCAGCGCATCACCGCGTTGGCACCCAGATACGTCAGCGGCGCCGGCGGCAGGCGGCGGGGCGGTTCCTGCGCCATCACCTCGGCGCAGAGTGCCGAAGGCTGCCCGGTGGCCAGCTCGGCCGTCACCATGCCCAAAAGCGTGCCCTTGGCGGTGCCCAGCCCGTTCTGGCAGCAGGCGGCAAAGAGCCCCTCTTCGACCTCGCCCGAGGCCGGCACGCCGTTCCAGCTCAGGCACAGCCGCCCGCCCCAGCGGTACTGCATGTCCACCCCCGCCAGCGCCGGAAAGCGGGCGGCGAAGGCGCGGTCGTGATCGCGCGCCACCCGGCGCAGGCGCGCCGCGCTCACCGTCATCGACGGGTCGCAGGTGAAACGGTTGCGCACCACGATCCGGTCGCCGCCGGTGCCCGAGATGCGCCGCACCGTGGTACCCATCGGGTCGGCCGGGGTAACGCCCCAGCGCGGCTGACCGCCAAGGCGGCCCAGTTCCCCGGCGTCCAGCGCGCGGGTCATCGACGCATAGGTGAATACATGCAAGAGCCGCCCGCGAAAGTACCCGAAACTGGCCGCGTGACCGTTGACCGCCAGGATGACCCTGTGCGCGCTGACCGCTCCCCTTGGCGTCGCGGCCGTCCAGCCGCGCTCGCGGGTCAGCTTCGCGACGGGCGAGTCCTCGAACAACCGCACGCCCTGCGCCATGAGCCCCCGCGCCGCCCCGCGGATGAACAGCGCCGGCTGGATCATCGCCGTACCGGGGGTGAAAAGCCCGCCGAGGTAATGGTCCGACCCCGTCATCTCGCGCATCGCGCGCGCATCCAGCATCTCGCTTTCCTCGCCCATCGCGGCAAGGTGGCGGGCATAGTCGAGGTTGTGGCGGTGCCCCTTTTCGGTGGCGGCGGCGTTGGTCTTGCCCACGCGCGCGAACGCCTCATCGCCCAGCCCGAATTCATCTGCCATCGCGGCGGCAAAGTCGATGGCCGCGCGGTTGGCACGGGTCTGGGCGATGTCGGCGGCGACGGCGCCGCCGTAATCCTCCGACGCAAGGTCGTGCGGCAGGTCGATCATGAAGCCCGAATTGCGCCCCGCCGGCCCCTGCCCGACGCGCCGCGCCTCGAGTAGCACGATCCGCGCCCCGGGCGCGACCTGCGTCAGCCGCCGCGCCGCCGCGAGCCCGGCAAAGCCGCCGCCGATGACCAGGAAATCGGCGCTCAGGCGCGTCTCCAGCATCGCGGGCCGGGGCGGGGCGGGCAGGATCTCGTTCCATCCGGCGGGACCGGGGTCCACGGGCAGGCGGGCGACCTTCATGGCAGGCTCAGCTGGGCGGTGCGGCCGCCGTCGATGGTGAAAACCTGGCCGGTGACGAAATCCGCCTCATCCGATGCCAGCCAGCACACCAGCCGCGCGACCTCTTCGGGGCGGCCGGTGCGACGCAGCGGGTGGATGCGACCAAGGCCCGCGCGGAACGCCGCCGGGTCGGGCATTCCGGCGATGAAATCGTCGTTTAGCGCGGTGTCGATCCAGCCCGGCGCCACCGCGTTGCAGCGCACGCCATGCGGCCCCTCGTCGACCGCCACCGCGCGCGTCAGCCCGTGCAGCCCGGCCTTGGACGCGCCATAGGCGGGGTGGCGCGGGTTGTTGCCCAGCCCCTCAATCGAGCCCACGTTGACGATGGCACCGGGGGCCGCGCGCAACAGCGGCATCGCCGCGCGGATCAGGCGAAAGGGCGCGGTCAGGTTGACCAGCATCTGCAAGTCCCAGTCGGCATCGCTGGTTTCCTCGACCGTGCCCTCGCGCATCACGCCGGCATTGTTGACGAGGATATCGAGCCGCCCGGCCGTATCCCTGACCTGCGCGATCACCCGCTCGGGCGCGGCGGGGTCGGCGAAATCGGCCGTGATGCTTTCATGGCCCGACGTCCCGCGCTGTGCGGCAAAGACCCGTGCGCCGCCCTCGGCCAGCAGGTCCGCCGTCGCCGCCCCCATCCCCGACGACGCGCCCGTCACCAGCGCCACCTTGCCCGCGAACCGGCTCATGCCACCGGCTTTCCGCCGTTGACCTCGACCAGCGCGCCGGTCATGTAGCGCGCCGCGCCGGAGGCCAGGAACAGGACCACCTCGGCGATCTCGCCGGGCTGGGCGATCCGGCCCAGCGGCACCGAGGCGTCGAGATCGGCAATGGCGGTGTCGGGATCGAGGCCGCGGGCAACGAACCCCGAGCGCAGCATCGGCGTGTCGACCTCGTTGGGGCAGACGGCGTTGACACGGATGCCCTGGCCGGCATGGTCGCGCCCCAGGCACTGGGTCAGCGCCCCCAGCGCCGCCTTGGACATCACGTAGAGCGGATGATTGGGCCCCGGCCTGAGCCCCCAGCAGGACGCGGTGTTGACGATGGCGCCGCCGCCCGCCCCGGCCATGATCGGGATCGCCGCGCGGCACAGGCGAAAGGGCGCCTCGACATTCACCGCCATGGTCAGCGCATAGTCCGCATCGGTGGCCTCCGTGATCGGCCCGCGGGTGATTACCCCGGCGTTGTTGCACAGGATATCGAGTCCGCCCAGCGCCGCCGCCGCCCGCCCCGGCAACGCGTCGCAAAACGCCGCATCGCACAGGTCGCCGTCGAGATGCGCATCGGCATCGACGCGGCCGCTGTCGCGGTCGCACGCGGCCACCGCCGCGCCCTCGGCGCGCAGCATCCGCACGATTTGCGCGCCGATCCCGCCGGCGGCCCCCGTCACCAGTGCCCTCTTGCCGTCAAACCGCATCGTATCCCCTTTCCGCGACCCGATCTCAGTAGTCCTGGTTGAGCGCGTCCTCGGCGGGGATTTCCTGCTCGCGCCGCGCGATGTAGTCGAGCAGCGCCTCGTTCACGCCCGGATCGAGTTTCGGCTCCTCGTAGGCCGCCAGCAAATCCTGCGCGCGGTTGAGCGCGCGGATATTGGTGTCGATGCCGCCCTCGGCCTCCCACTGTTCGATGGCGCTGTTGTCGAAGCAGTCCGGCATGAAGAAGGCGCGCCGGAAATTCGCCAGCGTGTGCGGGTGACCCAGGTAATGCCCGCCCGGCCCGATATCGGCCACCGCCGCCAGCCCCTCGTCGAAATCGTCCCAGCGGATGCCCTCGGCCATGCGGTAGGCCATCGCGCACTGCTCGGCATCGACCACGAACTTGGCCATCGAGCAATGCATCCCGGCCTCGTTCCAGCCGGCGGCGTGCCACATGTAGTTGGTGCCCGCCATCTGCAGCGCCATCAGCGTGGTGGCGCTCTCGTACCCCGCCTGCGCGTCGAAGGTCTTGGCGCCGCCCAGCGCCGCCGAGCTGCGCCAG
This sequence comes from uncultured Roseovarius sp., assembly GCA_964574045.1. GTDB lineage: Bacteria > Pseudomonadota > Alphaproteobacteria > Rhodobacterales > Rhodobacteraceae > Roseovarius. The sequence continues at coordinate 3,459 of CAZNMK010000074.1, forward strand.
GGCACGCGGTAGTGCCGCGCCATCTGGCCGATCATCAGGTTCATCAGGCTGATTTCCGGTGTGCCGGCCATCGGCGCGCCGGATTTCATGCTGACCGTGCTGAGGTAATGGCCATAGATCGCCGGGCAGCCCTTTCGCACGACCTGGGTATAGGCCAGCGCGCTCAGCGCCTCGGCGTTGAGCTGCGCCACCGCCGGCGCGACCGACGCGGGCGTGTTGGCGCCGCCGAGTACGAAGGGCGAGCACAGCACCGGCTGGTTGCGCCGGCAAAAGGCGCGCATCGCCCCCAGCATGGTCTCGTCCCAGACG
>CAZNMK010000074.1:3777-9552 GCA_964574045.1 uncultured Roseovarius sp.
CGGGCTGTTGCCGTTGCAGTTGCCGGTGACGACGGCGTGATCCTCCATGAACGCGTCGCCAAAGAGGATCGCGCACATCTCCATCACGTCCTCGGCGTTTCGCGGGCTGGTGGTCATGCCCATGAAGGTCTTGTCGCAATGCCTGATCGAGGAATAGGTGATGCGCAGATGCCGTTGGCTGATCGGGTGGTCGTAGGGCTCGACGATGTGATGCGCGCTCGAGTGCAGCGCCGGCAGCATCTGCGCCAGCTTGTGGAAATCGGCGAGGTCCGCCAGCGTCGGGTTGCGCCGCCGGTCGTCGAGGTCGCGCAGATAGGGCGCGCCGGTCATCGGCACGAAGATCGCATGCTCGCGCCCGAAGGGCAGGTTGTTGGCCGGGTTGCGTGCGTGATAGGTGAATGTCTCGGGGATCGTCGCGATCAGCTCGCGCACCAGCGCACGGTCGAGATGCACGCGCTCGCCGTCGCGGATATCGGCCCCCGCGCGGCGCCAGTCGGCGATGGCGACGGGATCGCGGAACACCACGCCCACGTTTTCGAGGATGTCCATCGAGGCCGCGTCGATGCGCGCCACCTGCCCGGCATCCATCGGCTCGGTCAGCGGCAGGCCGCGCCGGAGCGCCGGCAGCATGGTCGTGTCATGCGCCAGCCGCGCGGAGCGGCGGGCGCCCCGGCCCCGGCGTTGGGCTCTGGTCTGCGTCAGCATGGTCGTCTCTCCTGACAGCCCCCCGGGCTTGATGAGCGGCGCGCGGCCTTTCAGCCGACATTGTCTCCGTCCCCGGGATCGGCGAGGTCGATCCAGATCGTCTTGACCTCGGTGAACTGGTCGTGCGCCTGCACCCCGTTGTCGCGCCCGCCGAAACCCGACTGTTTGAAACCGCCGAAGGGGGTGGATATGTCGCCCTCGCCATAGCAGTTCACCGTCACCGTGCCGGCGCGGATGTCGCGCGCGGCGCGGATCGCCCGGCGCAGGTTGCCGGTAAAGACCGAGGCCGCGAGCCCGTATTCGGTATCGTTCGCGAGGGCGACCGCCTCCTCGGTGCCGGCCACCTCGATCACCGACAGGACGGGGCCGAAGATTTCCTCGCGCGCCCTCGCGTCGTCCTTCGTCACCTCGAAGACGGTGGGCTCGACGAAATTGCCCCTTGGCTTGCCGCCCCCCGCCATCGCCTTGCCCTTGAGGTATTTCGCCACCTTCCTGCAGTGCTCGCCGTCGATGAGCGCGCCAAGCCGGTTCTGCGGATCGAGCGGATCGCCGGTTTTCCAGTCGCGCAGCCGGGCGAAGATGCGCTCGATGAGCGGCGCCTTGACCGCCTTGTGCACGATCAGGCGCGAGCTGGCCGAACAGTTCTCGCCCATGTTCCAGAAGGCGGCATTGACCACGTGCTCGGCGACGCGGTCGAGGTTCTCGGCATCCTCCAGCACCACCGCGGGATTCTTGCCGCCGCATTCCAGCACCACCTTCTTGAGGTTGCTGTCGGCGGCATAGCGCAGGAAACGGCGCCCGGTCTCGGTCGAGCCGGTGAAACTGACCATGTCGACGTCCATGTGCCGCCCGAGCGGCTCGCCCACGCCGGGGCCGTCGCCGGGCAGCACCTGCAGCACCCCGCGCGGCACCCCGGCCATGTGCGCGATCTCCGCGAGGCGCAGCGCGGTCAGGCTGGTCTGTTCGGCCGGCTTGACGATGACCGAATTGCCGGCCGCCAGCGCCGGGCCGATCTTCCACGCCATCATCAAGAGCGGAAAGTTCCACGGCAGCACGGCGGCGACCACGCCCACCGGCTCGCGCACGATCATCGAGATGGCGTCGTCGCCCGAGGGGCCGGCCTGATCGTAGATCTTGTCGATCAGCTCGGCATGCCACTTGACGGTGTGGATGGTCTCGGGGACGTCGATCAGTTCGCAGTCGCGGATCGGCTTGCCGGAATCGAGGCTTTCCATCACCGCCAGTTCGCGCCGGCGGCGGGCAATGAGCTTGCAAAACCGGATCAGCACGTCCTTGCGCGCCGAAGGGTGCAGGCGCGACCACTCGCCACGCTCAAAGGCCTCGCGCGCCCTCGCGACGGCGAAATCCACGTCCTCGGCGCCGGCGGAGGCGATGCGCGCCAGCACCGCGCCGGTGGCGGGGTTCGCGGTTTCCAGCACCGGACCCCGGCCGGCGCGGAACTTGCCGTCGACAAAGGGCGCGGCGGGCAGGTCCAGCCCGGCGGCGATGGCGGCGTATTCATCGCGTGTCAGCAGATCGGTCATTTGCCCGTCTCCTCGATGGCGGCGATGGCCCGGTCCATGGTGCGGATCACCTCTTGCAGGGCGCGCCTGTCGTCCTTGTTCAGCGGTTGCAGGGGCTTGCGCGGCGGGCCGGCGGGAATGCCGCGCAGGCTGACGCCGTGCTTGATGCACTGGATGAACTTGCCGCCCTGTTCGAGCACGCGCATCAGCGGCATCATCGCCGACATGATCCGCCGCCCCCTGGTGAAATCGCCGTCGACGACGCAGGCGCGCCACAGCGCCAGGTGCGCCTCGGGCGCAAAGTTCGACCCGGCGCAGACCCAGCCGCGCGCGCCCCAGGCAAAGAATTCCAGCGCCTGGTCGTCCATCCCGCACAGAAGCCCCAGATGCGGATAATCCCGCGCGATCATGTGCAGGCGGTCGATGTCGCCCGAGCTTTCCTTGATGCCGCAGAAATTGGGCGACCGCCCCAGCCGGTCGAGCGTCTCGGCGTCCATGTTTACGCCCATCCGTCCGGGATAGTTGTAGAGCATCACCGGCATGTTCACCGCCCGGTCGATGGCCAGCGCATGGAGCGCGATCTCGCGCCCGGTGGGCACCGAATAGGGCGGCGTCGCCACCAGGATCGCGTCGGCGCCAATGTCGCGCGCGGCCTCGGCATAGGCGATGCTGTCCTCGGTGCGCAATGCGCCCGTGCCGACCACCAGCGGCACCCGCCCGGCGATCAGCTCGTGCGTGCGCCGTGCCAGGTGCACGCGCTCGTCGAAGGTCTGGGCGTAGTATTCGCCGGTGGTGCCGGCCGAAACGATACCGTGCACGCCGGCCGCGATCAGGCGCTCGACGATGTCGGCAAGCGCCGCCTCGTTGATCGAGAAATCGTCGTTGAACGGCGTGACGACGGGGGTCCAGATACCTTCAAAGCGCATGTTCGCGATCCTTCGGCAATGCCACGTCGATGGGCAGCGGATCGGGGCTGACGAAGCTCTCCAGCCGGTCGCGCGACAGCTCCCAGTGTTCGAGCGTCAACTCGACGGCGCGCTCGGGCTCGCGCCGTTCGATCGCCTCGATCATCGCGTCGTGGTGATCGCAGGCCAGCCGGACGCGGCGCGCCTCGTCGTCCGAGGCGGGGCGATAGAAGGTCTGGCTCAGCCTCGTGTGGTCGATCAGCATGCGCTTGAGGCTGGGCAGCAGGTAGGGGTTCCCGGCCATCTCGCCGATGAGCAGGTGAAAGCGGTGGTTGCACAGCGCCGCCTCGGCGGGGCGGCCGCCCTCGGTCGCGCGGCGGAATTCCTGCTGCGTGGCGGCGAGCGGGGGAATTTCGTCGGCGCGCCGGTTCTCGGCCGCCAGCCGGGCGATGGAGGCATAGACCATCGGCGCGGTCTGAAAGAACATCCGCATGGTCGAGAGGTCCATCGAGGCGACCTTGGCACCGCGGTTTTGCTGGCGCACCACGTAGCCCTCGCCGTCGAGGCGCTGGAAAATCTCGCGCATGGGCGTGCGCGACAGGCCGTATTCGGCGCACAGCGCGGCCTCGTCCAGGTCGCTGCCGGGCGCGATGCGCTGTTGCAGGATGCGCATCCGCAGCTCTTCGAGGCATCGGGTCTTGCGGTTGGCGGCCATTGGTGGATCCTTTCTGGATACAAAATGTATACAACACGCGCCGGGAAAGCCAGACAAATTTTCGCCGCCCCGGCCGGGGCGGCGAAACGGCGGTGGTGCCAATGGGCTGTCCCCCCTTCGCTGTGCAAGGGGCAGCGCGTCGGCCCTCAGGAGGAAAGGAAGATCACGTCGCCGGGATCGAGATCCGACAGCCGGGTATCCTCGAGCAAGAAGCCGCTGCCGTTGGCGGCGATCACCAGATCGTCGCCGACCTGCGACACATAGGGCAGCAGGTCCGCCGCCTCGTCGAACTGCGGCGGCAGGTCGACAAAGGCCATCACGTCGACACCGGATTCGAAATCGGCGATCCTGATGATCCCGTCGCCCAGCGCGAAATCGAACTGGTCGGCGCCGGCACCGCCGGTGACGCTGTCGTCGCCCTCGCCGCCGGTCAGGGTGTCGTCGCCATCGCCGCCAAGCAGCGTATCGTTGCCGGCGCCGCCCTGCAGCAGGTCGTTGCCGACCTCGCCCTCGATCAGGTCGTCGCCGTCGCGCCCGTCGATGGTGTCGTTGCCATCGCCGCCGAGAATCCTCTGATCGCCTTCGAGCGAGCCGAGGATCTCGTCGCCATGGGCGGTGCCCCTGAACTCGTTCGCGCCGACAAAGGTATCCTCGCCGATGATGTCGTCGGCGGGATCGAGATCGCGCGCGATGCCCAGGTCCAGATCGGCGAAAACGGCGCCGCCGGCGCTGCCGTATCCGATGCGCGCCACATCCACGTCGACGAACACGGCCAGGTCGTCGCCCCCCGTCAGGTCGATCTCGATCCAGTTGCCCCTCGAATTCTCGAAGGTCGAGTCGACAAAGAACAGATCGTTCGTCTGGCTGCCCCGGATGGAATGAAAGCCGGCGACGTTGTCGATGTCGCCCCAGCCATCGACCACGTTGAAGCCGTCCTCGTTGTCGCCGCCGTCCACGCCCAGGACCGAAAGCGCCGACAGGTTCGCGAAAACCCGCCCGCCGCCATCGGTATAGGTCAGCAGGACCGAGTCGATATCCGCATCGCCCGTGGCCTCGCCGCGGATGGTATCGTTGCCCTCGCCGCCGCGAACGATGCCGTTGCCGGTCAGGGTTATGTCGTCGTTGCCCTCCTGCCCGAGAACGGTGTCGATCTCTCCCGGCAGGGTGCCGCCGGCGGTGATCACGTCGTCGCCCTCGCCCGCGAGGATGGAGTCGCTGGCGCTGGTGCCGGAAAGGGTGTCGTTTCCGGATGTCCCGAAGATCAGGTTGATTGACATTGCCTAATGGTCCTTTTTTGTCTGCTCGCCCATACCCGGCCGCGCACGGTTTTCGTGGCGGCGCAAAGGTGCCGAATAGTACATCATTGCCAGGGCGGTTTCACCACGGGATGTGCGGGGCATCAACCGGCGCGCGAATTCCCGCCGGGCGACGCATCTATATCGAGGTCGAAGGGCCGGTCGGCCCGCAGGCTGGGAATGCGCGCCTCGGCCTCGGCCACCGCATCCAGGTCGATGCGCGCGCTCACCACGCCCGGCGCGGGACCGCCATCCGCCAGCACCTCGCCCCACGGGCCGACGATCAGCGAATGGCCATAGCATTCGCCCCCGCCCGGCACCGCCCCGGTGGCGCAGGCCGAAACCACGAAGCGCGTGTTCTCGATCGCGCGTGCGCGGTTGAGGACATGCCAGTGCGCCTCGCCGGTCTTGCGGGTGAATGCCGCCGGACAGATCAGCACCTCGGCGCCGGCCTGCGCCAGCCGCCGGAAAAGGCGCGGAAAGCGCAGATCGTAGCAGATGGCATGGCCGATCCGGGCCAGCGGCGTGTCATGCACGACCAGCCGGTCGCCGGGGCTGACGCGGGCGCTTTCGCGATAGACCTCGGTGTCGGACAACTGGATGTCGAACATGTTGATCTTGTCGTAGCGGCC
>CAZNMK010000075.1:0-9480 GCA_964574045.1 uncultured Roseovarius sp.
CCTGCTGCTGGCGCGACATCTCTATCGGCGCGCCCATCTCGAGGCTGATCGCCTGCGCCATCTCCTCGGTCCGGGACTTGTAGACCTCGCACAGCTTCTCCGCCAGGGCGATGCGCGCCTCGGGCGGGGTCGCCATCCAGCCCGGCAGCGCCGCGCGCGCGGCGGCGACGGCGGCATCGGTGTCGGCCTGGCCGCCCAGGGCGATGACGGCGCAGGCGTCTTCGGTCGCCGGGTCGATGACGCGATAGTCGCGCCCGTCCCTGGCGTCGACCCAGGCGCCGTCGATGTAGAATTGGCGGTTCTCGATCATGGTCAGCTCCGTTCCGGATAGGTTGCTCGTGCCAGGGCCATCCCCGCCCCGGCCCGGATTCGCGCCACCTTGTCACCGGGGCGTGGAAGCTGCAAGCGGGAGGGGTTTAAATTGCCGGTCTGCGGCGTATGTTTCGGGCAGGCACGCATCAACCGAAAAAGGAGAATCGCCATGGGCCTGCGCATCAACGACACCATCCCCGACCTGACCGTCGAGACCGACCAGGGCAGCCTTTCGCTGCACGACTGGGTCGGCGACAGCTGGGCGATCCTGTTTTCGCACCCCAAGGATTTCACCCCGGTCTGCACCACCGAGTTCGGCGCCGTGGCGCGGTTGGCCGCCGAATGGGAAAAGCGCGGCTGCAAGGTCATGGGCGTCAGCGTCGACGGCGTCGAGGATCACCGCAAGTGGAAGGGCGACATCGAAAAGGCCGGCGGCGCCGCCGCGGGCTTTCCGATCGTCGCCGACGAGGGGCTGGAGGTGTCGAAGGCGTTCGACATGCTGCCGGCCGAGGCGGTGCTGCCCGACGGCCGCACGCCCGCCGACAGCGCCACGGTGCGCAGCGTCTTCATCATCGGGCCGGACAAGAAGGTAAAGCTGATGATGACCTATCCGATGTCGGTGGGCCGCAACTTTGCCGAGGTGGTGCGCGCGCTCGATGCGCTGCAGACGACCGAGCGCAAGGGGGTCGCCACGCCGGCCGACTGGAACGTGGGCGAGGACGTGATCATCCCGACCTCGGTCAGCGATGCCGACGCCAAGGCGAAATTCGGCGAGTTCGAGACCGTTCTGCCCTATCTGCGCACGACCCGGATGCCGGGCTGAGGCAACGGCCCGGGCCCCTGCCCGCCGCAACTGCCGGACGGGGGAATTCGCGGCCGAAAAGACGCAGCGATCAGAGCCCGGCAAGCCCCCGACGCACCAGGTTCAGGCCGGCCAGCAGCAGCACCAGCAGGGTCAGGCGGCGAAATGTTGCATGGTCGATCCGGTCCTGGATGCGCAAGCCCGCCCACATCCCCAAGAGCGCCGGCACCGCCAGCGCCGCCGAGACCGGCAGCGTATCTGCGTTCAGCACACCCGATCCCAGATGCGCCCCCACCAGCACCAGCGCACCGATGCCGTAGACCACGCCCTGCACCCTGACATGTTCGGTCTTTTCGATGTCGAGCGCGGTCAGCAGCGCCACCGTGGGCGGCCCCCAGATGCCCGAGATGCCGCCGAAAAACCCCGCCACCGCGCCCATGCCCCACTCGACCCAACGGCCCGGGGGATGGGGCAGCCGCAGCGGGCGGCCGGCCAGCGTCGCGGCGGCATAGGCCGTCATCGGCACGCCGATGATCAGCAGCATCGTGCCCCCGGGCAGGAACCGCACCAGCTGGGCCGCGAGCAGCATCACCGCGAAGATGGCCAGCAGAAAGCGGCGGAACCGCCGGAGCGAGGCCAGCGCCGCCCCCGCGCCCTGGCGCAGTGCCTGCCACAGGTTGCCGATCAGTGTCGGCAGGATCAGCCATGCCAGCGCCACGTCCGGCGGCACGACCGAGCCCAGCCCCGAGATCAGCACCATCGGCAGGGCGAACCCGACCACCCCCTTGACGAGGCCGGCGAAGACCGCCACCGCGAAGGCGAAGGCGGCCAGCCCGAATGAGAACGTGTCCATGCCCTTTCCTCTAGCATTTTGAGCGGCGAGGGCACGGGCTAATTTCGGCGCCGTGTCCGGCGGCGCGGCCGCGGCATGAACACGCAAGAATAGAACGCAGGCAGCGGCATTCCGGCATAATAGTTGCGCTGCACCTGCGAAATGGCTAGGACGGGGCGATCTCGAAAGGGAAACGATCACATGGCTCACGACGGACAGACCCCGATGACAGACACGCCCCTGATTTCCGACGACCTTCTTGCCCTGACCGGCGCCGCGCTGACGCCCGCCGAGGCGCTGTTGCAGGCGGCCACCGCGCGCGTGCGCGAAATGGTCGCCACCGACGGCCGGGTGTCGGCCAAGGCGATCGAGGCGCAGCAGGGGGCGACGCACGGGCTGGCCTGGCTGGCCACCTATGTCGAGGCGCTCAGGCAGATGCGGGGCTGGGCCGGGCGCTTGGCCGAGCAGGGCAACCTTGGCGAGGTCGAGGAACTGATCCTGCAGATCGCGTTCGGCGAATACCTGGGCCAGATCGCCGGCGGCATCCCGATGAACCAGGGCGAGATGGCGCGCCCCCAGGACATGGGGCTGGGCTGGGACGACATCGCCGGGTTCGACACCGATGCGGTGCGCGAGCTGCGCGCGCGCGGCAACAGCCAGGCGGCGCGGGAACGGCTGGTGCAGCTGATGCAGGAGCGCAACGCCGACATCACCGTCGGCGCCACCGGCCTCGACGACGAGCTCGAGATGATCCGCGAGCAGTTCCGCCGCTTCGCGGTGGAAAAGGTCGAACCCCACGCGCACGCCTGGCACCTGCATGACGAGCTCATTCCGATGGAGATCATCGGGGAACTGGCCGAAATGGGGGTCTTCGGCCTGACCATCCCCGAGGAACACGGCGGTTTCGGGCTGTCCAAGGCGTCGATGGTCGTGGTGTCCGAGGAACTGTCGCGCGGCTATATCGGGGTGGGCTCGCTCGGCACCCGCAGCGAGATCGCGGCCGAGCTGATCCTCTGCGGCGGCACCGAGGAACAGAAACGCGCCTGGCTGCCGAAGATCGCCAGCGCCGAAATCCTGCCGACGGCGGTCTTTACCGAGCCCAACACCGGCTCGGACCTGGGTGCCCTGCGTACCCGCGCCGTGCGCGGCGAGGACGGCGATTATCTCATCACCGGCAACAAGACCTGGATCACCCACGCCGCGCGCGCGCATGTGATGACGCTTTTGGCGCGCACCGATCCCGGCAGCACCGATCACCGGGGCTTGTCGATGTTCCTGGCCGAAAAGCAACCGGGGACCGACGACGACCCCTTTCCCAGCGAGGGCATGACCGGAGGCGAAATCGAGGTGCTGGGCTATCGCGGCATGAAGGAGTACGAACTGGCCTTCGACGGGTTCCGCGTTCGGGGCGAAAACCTGCTGGGCGGCGAGGAGGGGCGCGGTTTCAAGCAGTTGATGGAGACCTTCGAGAGCGCCCGCATCCAGACCGCCGCGCGCGCCATCGGCGTGGCGCAGTCGGCGCTCGACATCGCCATGCGCTATGCGCTTGAGCGCAGGCAGTTCGGCCGCGCGCTGATCGAATTCCCACGCGTGTCGGCCAAGCTCGCGATGATGGCGGTCGAGATCATGGTGGCCCGTCAGCTGACCTATTTCAGCGCCTGGGAAAAGGACCACGGCCGGCGCTGCGACCTCGAGGCCGGGATGGCCAAGCTTTTGGGCGCGCGGGTGGCGTGGGCCGCGGCCGACAACGGGCTGCAGATCCACGGCGGCAACGGCTTTGCGATGGAATACCCGATCAGCCGGGTCCTGTGCGACGCGCGCATCCTCAACATCTTCGAGGGGGCGGCGGAAATCCAGGCACAGGTGATCGCGCGCCGGCTGCTGGGGTAAGGCAAGGCCGGCCCGTTCAGGCGTCGTCGGGCGGGTCGATCCCCTTGTCGCGCAGTTCCGACAGTGCGGCATCGGTCTTGCGCAGCCCTTCCTGCGCCATCGCACCGAGCACGGCGCGGGATTTCAGGAACTGGATGTCGGGATAGGCCACGATCTCGACCCGGTTGCCCCAGGGGTCGAGGAAATCGAACCGCTCGTCCGACACGAAGGCGATGCCGTCGGCCTCCATCCGCGCGCGCAGGTCTGCGCGGTCATCGACCACCAGGCCGAAATGGCGGGTTCGGTCGGTGGCGGTCTCCTCGGCCTGCATCAGCGCGAGAAACTGGTCGCCCATATCGAGAAAGGCCGACCCCTCGCCGCGCCCGCGCAGTTTGAAATCGAACCATTTGCCGTAGAAGGCCAGCGCCTCTTCGATGTCGCCCACTTCCAGCGCGACGTGGTTCACTCCGACGAGTTTCGGGCGGCGGGCCGGCATGGTATTGTCTCCTGTTGCACGAGCGAAACCCTAGCACGGCGGCGTGCCGCGTCCAGATCGCGCCGGCGTATCGGGGTGCAGACGCGTCGGAATGCCGGGGCCTCAGGGCGTCAGCAGCCGCCGGTAGAGGGTTTCGAGAAAGGCCGGCGCGCCGTCCAGGCCGTCGTCGCCGGGCATCAGCACCCGCAGCTGGGCGTCGAAATCTGCATAGTGCTGGGTGATCGCCCAGACCGAGATGATCAGGTGGCGGGGATCGACCGGCGCCAGCCGCCCCTGGGCGATCCAGCCCTCGATCAGCGCGGCGGTCTCGTCCACGAGCGGCTTGAGCCCGGTTTCCAGATGCGGGCCCATGCGCGGCGCGCCCTGCAGGATCTCGTTGGCGAAAAGCCGGCTCTCGCGCGGGAATTCGCGGCTCATCCCGATCTTGCGCCGGACATAGCGCAGAATTTCCTCGAGCGGCTCGCCCCGCGGGTCGATCTCGCGCATTGGCGCCAGCCAGGTATCCATGAGATCGTTGAGAAGGGTGACGTGGATGTCTTCCTTGCCGGCGAAATAGTAGAGGATGTTGGGCTTCGACAGTCCCGCCTCGGCCGCGATCCGGTCGAGCGTGGCGCCGCGGTAGCCGTGTTGGGAAAACACCTCCAGCGCCGCCTCGAGGATGCGCTTGCGGTTGCGCCGCTGGATACGGCTGGGCCGCGGCCGCGACGTGTCCGGGGGCGCGGGGGTGGGCGATGTCGGCATCGCTGGTCCTTTCGCTCGTTTACGCGCCGATCCGCGCTCTTGACAGAGCCGATTCGCTCCGCAATCGTATCTTTACCAATTGGTAAAAAGCCAGAACAACGACGGCAAGGCCGACGGGCCGGGCGCCGGGCGCCGGGCACGGGCGTGGCGGCAAGCAGGGAGGGGCGCGCAATGGCGGCGCAGGGTGAAAAACGGGGCGAGAATCTGAAGATAAACGGCGAGCGGCTCTGGGAAAGCCTGATGGAGATGGCCCGGATCGGCCCCGGCATCGCCGGCGGCAACAACCGCCAGACCCTGACCGACGCCGACGCCGAGGGCCGCGCCCTGTTTCAGACATGGTGCGAGGACGCCGGGCTGACGATGGGCGTCGACGAGATGGGCACCATGTTCGCCCGCCGCGAGGGCACCGACCCCAAGGCGCTGCCGGTCTATGTCGGCAGCCATCTCGACACCCAGCCCACGGGCGGCAAGTATGACGGCGTGCTGGGCGTTCTGGCCGGGCTGGAAATCATCCGCACGCTCAACGACCTCGACATCAGGACGCGCCGTCCGATCGTGGTGACCAACTGGACCAACGAGGAAGGCACGCGCTTTGCCCCGGCGATGCTGGCCTCCGGTGTCTTCGCCGGGGTGCTCGACCGGGACTGGGCCTACGGGCGGGTGGATGCCGAGGGCAAGCGCTTCGGTGATGAGCTAGAGCGGATCGGCTGGAAGGGCGACGAACAGGTCGGCGCGCGCAAGATGCACGCCTTTTTCGAGCTGCATATCGAACAGGGCCCGATTCTCGAGGCCGAAGGCAAGGATATCGGCGTCGTCACCCACGGCCAGGGGCTGCGCTGGATCGAATGCACGGTGACCGGCAAGGGCCAGCACACCGGCTCGACGCCGATGTACATGCGCCGCAACGCCGGCCGCGCGCTGGCGCGGGTGACCGAGCTCGTCCACGAGATCGCGCTGCAGCACCAGCCCAACGCGGTGGGCGCGATCGGCCATATCGACGTCTATCCCAACAGCCGCAACATCATCCCCGAAAAGGTGGTGTTCACGGTCGATTTTCGCTCGCACGTCCTCGAGACGCTCGAGGCGATGGTCGAGGAACTCCACGACACCGCGCCGGGGCTCTGCGCCGACGTGGGCGTCAAGTTCTCCTCCGAGGTGGTGGGCTTCTTCGATCCGCCGGCTTTTGACGAGACGCTGGTGGGCCGCGTGCGCGACGCCGCCGAGCGGCTGGGCTACAGCCACATGGACATCGTGTCGGGCGCCGGGCACGACGCCTGCTGGGTCAACCGGGTCTATCCCACCACGATGGTGATGTGCCCGTGCAAGGACGGGCTGAGCCACAACGAGGCCGAGGAGATCACCCCCGACTGGGCCCGCGCCGGCGCCGACGTGCTGATGCACGCGGTGGTAGAGACGGCGGAGATCGTGGAGTGAGGCTGCCGCTGGCAAAACCCGTCCCGGGCTTGACCCGTGGCGCTGCGGCTACCCATCCCATGCCCGTCCCGGGCTTGACCCGGGACCCCGAGACTTGGCTGGGCAGAGGCCCCGGGTCAGGCCCGGGGCGGGATTCACGGTTTGGAAACCATGCGCCCTCACAATCGGGACATGGCGCATTTCGTCTACATCATGGCATCGCGCCCCGGCGGTGCCCTCTACACAGGGCGGACCGCCAACCTGCGCACCCGCATCGAGGCGCATCGCGCGGGCCTGTCGGCGCATACCGCGAAATACCGGATCAAGACGCTGGTCTGGTTCGAACGGCACGACGATTTCGAAACGTCGCTGCGCAGGGAGCGGTCCATCAAACGCTGGCGGCGGGACTGGAAGATCGCGTTGATCTCGGCGGCCAACCCCGGATGGCGGGATATGACCGCGCAGATTCCGGACTGACGGCAGCACCCGCCCCGGGCCTGACCCGGGGCCCGGCGGCCTCTCACCCCACGCCCGTCCCGGGCGTGACCCGGAGTCCGTCGCCCGCCCAACCCGCGCCCGTCCCGGGCTTGACCCGGGACCTCGCACATTCAGGCGGTTGCCTTATGGTAGCGAAAGAGGTCCCGGCTCAGGGCCGGGACGGGCGACACTCAGCCGACGTGCTGATGCACGCGATGGTGGAAACAGCGGAGATTGTGGAGTGAGATGAGTCAAATGTTTCGTCTAACACCTAGCCATCGAAATATCCCTGATGATGACCTCATTGAAGACCTGCAATCGGTGCGCGAAAAACTTGGTGTCGAGACAGTAACTATTGATGAATACAATGATCACGGCCGCTATCATGCCACGACTTTGACGCGGCGCTTCGGTTCTTGGTTTGTTGCGCTAGAGAAAGCGGGTTTGAGGAAAACCCGCAACCTAAACATCACGAATGATGAACTTTTTGAGAATTTGGCCCTTGTATGGAGTAGGTCGGGCGCACAGCCAACCTATCAAGTTATGGCCAAGCCACTGTCGAAGTATTCCGCGGGTACATACGAAAACAGATTTGGAAGCTGGCGAAATGCTCTCGAAGAATTCGTGAAATGGGCAAACGGTAATTCTGCGTTTAATGCTCCAGAATTGCCAAACATTTCGGCTACATCTGATAGAAAGACCCCTAGAAACGTCAATTGGCGTTTGCGTGCACAAGTTTTGATGAGGGATGGCGCTATCTGTAAACTTTGTGGGGCCACCCCCATCGACGGAGCCAAGCTACATGTCGATCACGTTGTCCCATGGAGCAAGGGTGGTGAAACTGTCCTAGAGAACCTCCAAATCCTCTGTGACAAGTGCAACATTGGAAAGAGTGATCTCATATAAGACCAGGGAGATGAGCAATGACCACCAAAGTCATCAAGAACGGCACCGTCGTCACCGCCGACCGCACGTGGAAGGCCGATGTGATGATCGAGGGCGAGACGATCAAGCAGATCGGCGAGGATCTGAAGGGTGACGAATACATCGACGCCGAGGGCGCCTATGTCATCCCCGGCGGCATCGACCCGCATACGCACCTGGAGATGCCCTTCATGGGCACTACGGCGGCCGAGACCTTCGAGACCGGCACCTGGGCGGCGGCTTGCGGCGGCACCACGATGCTGGTGGATTTCTGCCTGCCGGGGGCGGACGGGTCGATCAAGAACGCCATCGAGGAATGGCACCGCAAGTCGGCGCCGCAGATCTGCTCGGACATCGGCTATCACATGGCGATCACCGGCTGGAACGAGAGCATTTTCGAGGAAATGAAGGACGCCGTCGACATGGGCGTGAACTCCTTCAAGCACTTCATGGCCTACAAGGGCGCGCTGATGATCGAGGATGACGAGATGTTCGCCTCGTTCAAGCGCTGCAAGGAGCTCGGCGCGCTGCCGATGGTGCACGCCGAGAACGGCGACATCGTCGCCGATTTGCAGGCGCAGATGCTCGAGCAGGGCATCACCGGGCCCGAGGGCCACGCCTATTCCCGCCCGCCCGAGGTCGAGGGCGAGGCCGCCAACCGCGCGATCATGATCGCCGACGCCGCCGGCGTGCCGCTCTACATCGTGCATGTCAGCTGCGAGCAGTCGCACGAGGCCATCCGCCGCGCCCGCCAGAAGGGGATGCGCGTCTATGGCGAGCCGCTCATTCAGTTCCTGACGCTTGACGAGTCCGAGTATTTCAACAAGGACTGGGACCATGCCGCGCGCCGGGTGATGTCGCCGCCGTTCCGGTCGAAAGACCATCAGCACAGCCTCTGGCACGGGCTCCAGGCCGGCAGCCTGCAGGTGGTGGCGACCGACCACGCCGCCTTTTCGACCGAGCAGAAACGCATGGGCGTCAAGGATTTCACCAAGATTCCCAACGGCTCGAACGGGCTCGAGGAGCGGCTCGCGGTGCTGTGGACGCGGGGCGTCGAGACCGGGCGGCTGACGCCCAATGAGTTTGTCGCCGCGACCTCGACCAACATCGCCAAGATTCTCAACATCTACCCCAGGAAGGGTGCGCTGGTCGAAGGTGCGGATGCCGACATCACCGTCTGGGACCCGAAGATTTCCAAGACCGTCAGTGCCGCCAATCACCATTCGATCCTCGACTACAACGTCTTCGAGGGTTTCGAGACGACAGCGAACGCGCGTTACACCATCAGCCGCGGCGAGGTGATCTGGGCCTGGGGCCAGAATTCGCAGCCCCAGCCGGGACGCGGCCGGTTCGTGCCGCGCCCGGCCTTTCCTTCCGCCCATGCGGCGCTCAGCAAATGGAAGGAGCTGACCGCGCCCAAGCGGATCGAGCGCGACCCGATGAACATCCCGGCGGGGATCTGACGAAAGCCGGCGCCGCCCGCCGCCGCGCGGGTGGTGCCCATTGACAAGAACGGCTGCCGCGTGCGCAATCGGGCGCAGGCAAGCGGGGGACAACAGGTGACGGGCGATACCGTGATCAGCGCGCGAGAGCTGTCGCTGACCTTCCAGACCG
>CAZNMK010000076.1:0-1203 GCA_964574045.1 uncultured Roseovarius sp.
GCGTCTGGTGGCAGGTCCTGGCGGCCTTCGTGCTGCTGGTCGGCGTCAAGCTGATCGAGGGCGGCGTGACCGGCGTCGTACTCGTCAATGCCGCGGCATGGCCGCTGCTCTATCTGCCGGCGGCGACCGGGTTCGGGTTCGCGATCCTGCTGCTCTATTTCGCGGCGCGGCCCGACATATGGCGCCGGCCCGCCCTGCGGCGGCGTCCGGCCGGGGGGGCGGCATGATCCTCGACAGCTATCTCGCCCGCAAGTTCCTGTGGTCCTTCGCGCTGGTCTTTTCGGTCTTTCTGGTGCTGCTGCTGCTGATCGACCTGATCGACGAATTGCAGGATTTCCCCAACCTGCCCTTCGGCGAGGTGCTGCGCATCGCGCTGATGAACGTGCCCGCCTCGAACTACGAAATCCTGCCGCTGGTGGTTGTGCTGGCGACGGTGGCTCTGTTCATCCGCCTGGCGCGCTCGTCCGAGCTGGTGGTGATCCGCGCCGCCGGCCGCTCGGCGCTGCGCAGCCTGGCCGCGCCGCTGGCGATGGTGGGGCTGATCGGGGTTGTGTCGGTGACGATGCTCAACCCGATCGTCGCGGCCGCCTCCAAGCGTCACAACGACCTGGTCAACAGCCACTACGGCGGCGGCGCGGCGATCCTGGTGATCGCGTCCGAGGGCCTGTGGCTGCGCCAGGGCGGACCCGAGGGGCAGACCGTGATCCACGCCGAACGCGCCAGTTCCGACCTGACGGTGCTGTTCGACACGACCTTCATGGATTTCGATCCCGACGGCCGGCCGGCCCAGCGCATCACCGCCCGCACGGCGCGGCTGGATGGGGACGGATGGATGCTGTACGGCGCCAAGACCTGGGACCTCAGCCAGGGCGGCAACCCCGAGGCAAGCGCCGTCGAGACCGCGAAGATGCGCCTGAACACCGCCCTGACGCAGGACCGCATCCTCGACAGCTTCGGCAAGCCCGAGTTCATTCCGATCTGGGATCTGCCGGCCTTCATCGACCAGCTCGAACAGGCCGGGTTCTCGGCCCGGCGCTATGCGATGTGGTACCAGATGGAGGTCGCCGCGCCGATCTTTCTGATCGCGCTGGTGATGATCTCGGCGGCCTTCACCATGCGTCATGCGCGGCTGGCGAATACCGGCATTTCGGTGCTGACGGCGGTGCTGCTGGGCTTCGGGCTGCACTACATCCGCAACTTCGC
>CAZNMK010000076.1:1303-5505 GCA_964574045.1 uncultured Roseovarius sp.
CGCTTCAACCAGCTGGTCAAGGTCTCGGTCACCTCGTGCCGGGTCTGCGAGACCGGCCGTCCGCCGCTGTGGCAGATCCGCGCCCGCCGGGTGATCCACGACCAGGAGGAACGCCAGCTCTATTTCGAGGACGCCCAGCTGAGGGTGCTGGACACGCCGGTCTTTTACCTGCCGCGGCTGCGGCTGCCCGATCCGACGCTGGAACGCGCCACCGGCTTTCTGGTGCCGTCGATTCACAACTCCTCGCTTCTGGGGGTCGGCGCGCGGGTGCCCTATTTCATCCGCCTGGGCGACGACAAGGACCTGACCGTCACCCCCTTCCTGACGACCAAGACGCGCACGCTCGAACTGCGCTACCGCCAGGCGTTCCGCAACGGGCGGATCGAGTTCGAGGGCGCGATTTCGGACGACGACATCGGCAACAGCGGCCGGCGCGGCTATCTCTTCGGCGAGGGCGAGTTCGACCTGCGCAACGGTTTCAAGCTGCGCTTCGACATCGAGGCGGTGAACGACAAGACCTACCTGCTGGACTATTCCTATTCCGAGAAGGACCGGCTCGACAGCGAGATCGAGATCGAACGCGCCCGGCGCGATTCGTACGTGCGCGGCGCCTTTACCTATTTCCGCAGCCTGCGGACGGGCGAGATCAACAGCACCCTGCCGACCGTGGTCGGCAACGCCGAATGGGAACGGCGCCTGCATCCCGCCGGCATCGGCGGCGAGTTGCGGCTGGGCATGCTGGCGCATTCGCATGCGCGCTCGTCGGGGCTGATCGTCGACGGCATAGACCCGGACATCTGGGCTGACGGGCGCGACGTGATGCGGCTGACCCTGAGCGCCGAGTGGCAGCGCGGCTGGACCCTGCCCGGCGGCATCCTGGCAACGTTCATCGCCGGCGTCACGGCGGATCATTTCGAGATCCACCAGGCGGGACTGACCAGCCGCTCCTCGGCCACCGAATTCACCCCCACGACCGAGCTGGAACTGCGCTGGCCCCTGCTGAACACCACCGCCGGCGGCGCCACCCATGTGATCGAACCGGTGGTGCAGCTGGCCTGGGCGGGCGGCAGCAACCCGATCATTCCCAACGACGAAAGCACCCGCATCGAATTCGACGAGGGCAACCTCTTTTCGACCTCGCGCTTTACCGCGCCGGACCGGCGCGAACGCGGCTTCAGCGCCGCCTACGGCGTCAGCTGGACGCGCTTCGACCCGTCGGGGCTGCAGACATCGCTGGCGGTGGGCCAGCTGGTGCGCGACGAGCAACAGCTCGAGCCCACGGGGCTCGACAGTTTCACCAGCAGCTCGGGACTGAACGGCAAGGTATCGGACATGCTGGTCGCGGGACAGGTCAGGACCGGCGGCGGGCTGGTGCTGACCGCGCGCGGGCTCTTCGACGACAGCCTCGACACCACCAAGGCCGAGGCCCGCGCCGCCTGGTACAGCGACAAGGGCAGCCTTGGCGCCACCTATATCTGGCTTGGGCGCGACCCTGCGGAAAACCGCGCGGCGACGATCTCGGAATGGAACCTCGATGCCTCCTATCGCCTCTCGCAGCACTGGACCGGCAGCGCCAACTGGCGTTATGACGTGGTGGCCAACGACAGCGTGCGCGCCGGTATCGGGCTGACCTATCTCAACGAATGCGTCGAGATCAGCCTGACCGCCTCGCGGCGTTTCACCTCCTCGGTGGTGCTGTCGCCCTCGACCGATATCAGCTTGACCGTCGGGCTGAGGGGGTTCACCACAAAGACGGGCGACGAAAGCTACGCCAGATCCTGTAACGACTAAACCGAATGGACGTGTTCATGCGTATTGCTCTTTTCAAGGCGGCCGCGGTCGCGCTGGTCTGCATGCTGGTTTCCGCTCCGGCGGGGCCGGCCGCGGCGCAGGGGCTTTTCGAGCCGGTGATCAAGGTCAACGACAAGGCGATCACGCGCTTCGAGGTCGAACAGCGCGCGCGCATGCTGACCCTCTTCCGCTCCCCCGGCGACCCGATCAGGATGGCACGGGAACAGTTGGTCGAGGACCGGCTCAAGATGGACGCCGCCGACACCGCCGGCATCCAGATCAGCGACGAGGCGATGGACGCGGCAATGGAGGAATTCGCCGCCAGGGGCGACATGAGCGCGGCCGAGATGATCGGCGCGCTGGGCCAGGCGGGCGTCGACGAAAGCAGTTTTCGCGCCTTCGTGCGCGCCGGCGTGACATGGCGCGAACTGGTGCGCGCGCGTTTCGCCAACAGCGTCGCCGTCGGCGAGGACGACATCGAGCGCGCCAAGCTGGCGCTGGCGGGCACAACAGGCGTACGGGTGCTGCTGTCTGAGATCGTTCTGCCGGTGCCGCCGGGCCAGATCGAAGAAGTGCAGCAGCGCGCCCGCGAACTGGCCGAGATCGAAACCATCTCCGCCTTTGCCGACGCCGCACGCCGCTATTCCGCCGCACCCTCCGCCGAACGGGGCGGGCGGCTCGAATGGACCTCGATCAGCGAATTGCCGGCGCCCCTGCGCCCGATCGTCCTCGCGCTGGCGCCGGGCGAGGTGTCCGACCCGCTGCCCACCGAACAGGCGATCGTGCTGCTGCAGCTGCGCGACATCGCCGAAACCGACGTGCCCGCGCCACGCTATTCGGCGATCGAATACGCGATGTATTTCATCGACGGCGGGCGCAGCGACAAGGCGCTGTCGCGCGCGGCCCAGGTCCGCGCCGCGACCAACACCTGCGACGACCTTTACGGCGTCGCCAAGGGTCAGCCGCCCGAGGTTCTGGCGCGCGAAACCAAGGCGCCCGATGAAATCCCCGCCGACATCGCGCGCGAACTCGATGGGCTCGACCCCGGCGAGGTCTCGACCAACCTCACCCGCTCGGGCGGGCAGACACTGGTTTTCCTGATGCTTTGCGGGCGCTCGCCCGTGCTGGACGGCGAAGGCCCCTCGGCCGAGGAGCTGAGCAATTTCGTCCGCAACCAGCGGCTGGCCTCGCTGGCCGACGGCTATCTGGAACAGCTGCGCGCCGAGGCCCGGATCGTCGAGCTGCGATGACCGCGCCCGTCGCGCTGAGCTGCGGCGAGCCCGCGGGCATCGGGCCGGAGCTGGCCGCCGCCGCCTGGGCGCGGCTGCGCGGCGAGGTGCCGTTCTTCCTGATCGGCGATCCCGGCCACCTGCCGGCGGGCACGCCGGTGGCGGAAATCTCCGACCCTTCGGAAACCGCCGCCGCAGCGGCGCACGGCCTGCCGGTGCTGGGCCATGACTTCCCTGGCGCGCTGACCCGCGGCCGTCCCGACCCCGTCCATGCGCAAGGCGTGATCGACGTCATCGCCCGCGCCGTCGACCTGGTACGCGCCGGCGCGGCCTCGGCGCTGTGCACCAACCCCATTCACAAGCAGGCGCTGCAAGAGGGGGCGGGGTTTGCCTATCCCGGCCATACCGAATACCTGGCCGCGCTGGCCGGTGTCGGCCGGGTGGCGATGATGCTGGCCAGCGACACGCTGCGCGTGGTGCCGGTGACGATCCACATCCCGCTGCGCGATGTGCCCGGCGCGCTGACGGCCGAGGGGCTGGAACACACGATCCGCATCGCCCATGCCGCACTGATCGCCGATTTCGGCATAAAAGCGCCGCGGCTCGCCGTGGCCGGGCTCAACCCCCATGCCGGCGAAGGCGGGCGCATGGGCCGCGAAGAGATCGACCTGATCGCACCGGTGCTCGACCGGCTGCGCGGAGAGGGCATGGACATTCGCGGCCCGCTCTCGGCCGACACCATGTTTCACGCCGCGGCACGCGCGGGCTATGACGCTGCCATCGCCATGTATCACGACCAGGCGCTGATCCCGATCAAGACGCTCGCGTTCGACAGCGGCGTCAATGTCAC
Source organism: uncultured Roseovarius sp. (assembly GCA_964574045.1). Classification (GTDB taxonomy): domain Bacteria; phylum Pseudomonadota; class Alphaproteobacteria; order Rhodobacterales; family Rhodobacteraceae; genus Roseovarius. The sequence goes on from CAZNMK010000076.1 coordinate 5,174, forward strand.
CCTCGGCCTGCCGTTCGTGCGCACCTCGCCCGATCACGGCACCGCGCTCGACATCGCCGGGCGCGGGCTGGCCGATCCGGGCTCGCTGATCGCGGCGCTCAGGCTGGCGGCGCGGATGGCGGCGGCGCGCGGGGCATGAGCGGCCTCGACGCGCTGCCGCCCCTGCGACAGGTGATCGCCGCGCACGGGCTGGCGGCGCGCAAGTCGCTGGGCCAGAACTTTCTGCTCGATCTCAACCTTACCGCCCGGATCGCGCGCGCCGCGGGCGATCTGACCCGTGCCGACGTGCTCGAGGTCGGCCCCGGCCCCGGCGGGCTCACGCGCGCGCTGCT
>CAZNMK010000076.1:5605-9479 GCA_964574045.1 uncultured Roseovarius sp.
GTGCCGACGTGCTCGAGGTCGGCCCCGGCCCCGGCGGGCTCACGCGCGCGCTGCTATCTCAGGGCGCACGCCGGGTGCTGGCGGTGGAAAAGGACCGCCGCTGCATCCCCGCGCTGGCAGAGATCGCCGCCGCCTGTCCGGGGCGGCTGAACATCGTCGAGGGCGACGCGCTGGAGATCGACCCGCTGGCGCATCTGACACCGCCCATCAAGGTGGTGGCGAACCTGCCCTACAACGTCGGCACCGAACTGCTGGTGCGCTGGCTGACACCGCCCGCCTGGCCGCCCTTCTGGGAAAGCCTGACGCTGATGTTCCAGCGCGAGGTGGCCGAGCGCATCGTCGCCCGCCCCGGCGGCAAGGCCTATGGCCGGCTTGCAATCCTGGCGCAGTGGCGGGCCGAGGCGCGGATCGTCATGCAACTGCCGCCCGGCGCCTTTACCCCGCCGCCCAAGGTATCGAGCAGCGTCGTGCACATCGCCGCCCTGCCCGAGCCGCGCTTTGCCGCCGATCCGCGCGTGCTGCAGGATGTCGTCGCGCGGGCATTCAACCAGCGGCGCAAGATGCTGCGCGCCGCGCTGCGCGGAGTTGCCCCCGATATCGAGGACCGGCTCCGGGCCGCCGGCATCGCCCCCGCCGACCGCGCGGAAACGGTACCGCTGGAAAAATTCTGCGCGCTGGCAAGATCGCTGGCGGAAACCTGAACGGGCACGAAACCGAAAGGCCTCGCACCCGTGTCGGGGTGCGGCGTCTGACCCTGTAGTCGCCCGATGCGGGTACGGGCCGGAAGGACAGGTACAAGGTCGACCGTGCTACCCTGCCCCGGCCACAGAGCCGGGGCCCGGCACTACACATGAAAAGGCTCCGGGTCAGGCCCGGGGCGGGGGAATCCAGCCTTGTGCGAGCTGCGCTATTCGGCGGCTTCGCGCGGGGGGCCGCCGTTTTCGCCGCCATCGGCACCGCCATCGCCCGCCGGCTTGGCCTTGCTGCGTGGCTTGCGTTTGGGTTTGGGGGCGGATTCGTCCCTGGACGACTGGCTTTCGGGCGTTTCGACAAGCCCGCTGTCCCTGTCGCCGCCGCCGGTTTCCAGCGCGTCCTGCCTGGGCTCGTCCTCGACGATCTCGCCGCCGTTCGATTCGCGTTCCTGGCGGCGGGCGCGTTCGCGGTCGCGTTCGGCCTGGCGTTCGCGGTTCTGGCGTTCCTGTTCCTCCCGCCGGGTTTCCTGCTCTTTCTGGGCGGCGCTCAGCAGGCGCAGGTAATGCTCGGCATGCTGCTGAAAGTTCTCCGCCGCGACCCGGTCGCCCGAAAGCTGGGCATCGCGCGCCAGCTGGTTGTACTTGTCGATGATCTGCTGCGGGGTTCCGCGCACCTTGCCCTCGGGCCCGGAACTGTCGAAAACCCGGTTGATCACATTGCCCATGGACCGGCTGCGGTTCGGCTTGTTCCGCGAACGTGATTTGGATGATCTCATTGTTAAGTCGTCAGCCCTGTGCTCGAAGCGTTTTTCGATCCGGCTGGCGCCCCCTGCGCCCAAGAAACCGAAACCGTCATGTCTTGGCTTGGCATCAAGCGGGACCGCCCGGAACGGGCATCCACCGGCTTGATCCCTCTCAGTAAACACGGCTGGCGGGCGTAGACAAGGGTTTTGCCCCATTTTTTGTGCCCCAGGTGCGCTTTTTTGCCGGTAGCGGGTCGAAATGTCACCCTTGGGACGCGCCCCGCACCGCCACCGCCACCCGGTCGCGCCCGTCGAGATCGGGCAGGATGCGCAACCCCTCGAACCCCGCCGCGCGCAGCATGGCCAGCACATCGGGCCCCTGACGCCAGCCGATTTCGACCATCAGCCGCCCGCCGGGAACCAGAAAACCCCCCGCCCCCGCCGCGATGGCACGATAGGCCGACAGGCCGTCGCCGTCATCGGTCAGCGCCGCACGCGGCTCGTGCTGCAGTTCGGGCGCGAGGCCGCCCATCTCCCACGCGGCGATATAGGGCGGGTTCGATACGATCAGGTCGAACCGTTCGGCGGGCGTCTCCAGCCCGTCGAACCAGTCCGCGCGCCGAAACCGGCAGCGGTCCCGAACGCCCAGCCGGCGCGCGTTATCTTCTGCCACCGCCAGCGCGGGGGCCGAAATATCGGTGCCCACGCCCCGCGCCCCGGTCCGCACCGCCAGGAGCGACAACAGGATGCACCCCGACCCGGTGCCAAGGTCGAGCACCCGCTCGAACGGCGCCCCCAGCGCGGCGGCGACCAGCGTCTCGGTCTCCGGGCGCGGGTCCAGCACGTCCGCCGTGACACGGAATTCATGGGCAAAAAACGCCCTCAGACCGAGGATATGCGCGAGCGGCTCGCGCGCGCAGCGCCGCGCCGCCATGGCGGCAAGCCGGTCCTCGGCGTCGGCCTCCAGCGGGTCGGCCTGCATCAGGCTGACCCTGTCGGGCGCCACCCGCATCGCCGCAGCCAGGATCCTGCGTGCCTCGCGCGGGGCGCCGTCGATGCCGGCCGCCGCCAGCCGCCCGCCGAGCTCGGTCAGGGCCGCGCTGACGCTGCGGCTCACCCGTCCATCTCCGCCAGCAGGCTGGCCTGCGCATCCGCGGTCAGCGCGTCGATGACCTCGTCCAGATCGCCGCCGATGATCTGGTCGAGCTTGTAGAGCGTCAGCCCGATACGGTGATCGGTCATCCGTCCCTGCGGGAAATTGTAGGTGCGGATGCGCTCGGACCGGTCGCCGCTGCCGACCATCGCCGCGCGCGCCTCGGCCCGGCTGGCGTGCGCCTTCTGCCGCTCCATGTCGAAGAGGCGCGAGCGCAGCACCTCCATCGCGATCTCGCGGTTGCGGTGCTGCGATTTCTGCGACGAGGTGACGACGATGCCGGTCGGCAGGTGGGTGATGCGCACCGCCGAATCGGTGGTGTTGACGTGCTGCCCGCCCGCGCCCGAGGCGCGCATCGTGTCGATGCGCAGGTCGCCGGGGTCGATCTGCACGTCCACCGCCTCGGCCTCGGGCAGCACCGCCACGGTCGCGGCCGAGGTATGAATGCGCCCGCCCGATTCGGTCTCGGGCACGCGCTGGACCCGGTGCACGCCCGATTCGAACTTGAGCCGCGCGAAAACCCCGTCCCCGCGAACGAGCGCCACCAGTTCGCGGATGCCGCCCAGTTCGCTCTCCTGCGCCTCGATCACCTCGAAGGTCCAGCCCCGCCCCTCGGCGTAGCGCTGGTACATGCGCATCAGGTCGGCGGCGAAAAGCGCCGCCTCCTCGCCGCCGGTGCCGGGGCGGATTTCCAGGATCGCGGGGCGCGCATCGGCGGCGTCGCGCGGCAAGAGCGCGCGCCTCAGCTCCGCCTCCATGCCGGGGCGGCGCTCCTGCAGTTGCGCCAGTTCCTCTCGCGCCAGGTCGCGCATCTCCGCGTCGTCGAGCATCGCCTCGGCCGCCTCGACCTCTTCCAGCAGCTTGCGATAGGCGCGTATTTCCCCGACAACGGGACGCAATTCGGCATATTCGCGCCCCAGCTGCGCGATGTCGCCGCCGCCCTCGGCCATACGCGCCTCGATGTAATCGAAGCGGCGCACGATCTCGTCGAGTTTTTCCTGGCTTACCATCCTGCGGATTTGTCGCATTCGCGGCGCTTGGTCAAGCGTCAAGCCGGCGCTATACTGGGGTCATGAAACCCCTAATTCCCCTTATCGGGCTCGGTCTGGCGCTGGCGGTTCCGGCGCTGGCGGACGGCACAATGGGCGGCAAGGCCGTCGATTGCTACTGCACCGACAGCACCGGCGGGCGGGTGGAACTGGGCGAAACCATCTGCCTGCACGTCGACGGAAAGTCGTTCATGGCGCAATGCCAGATGTCGCTGAACAACCCGATGTGGCGCAAGG
>CAZNMK010000077.1:0-9442 GCA_964574045.1 uncultured Roseovarius sp.
TCAGCGCGATGCCGTCCACCCCCGAGATGGCGCAGGTCTGGCGCACCAGCACCGCGTCGAACCAGCCGCAGCGGCGCTTGCGTCCGGTGACGGTGCCGAACTCGCGGCCGCGCTCGCCCAGGCGCTGGCCGTCAGCGTCGTGCAGTTCGGTCGGAAACGGCCCCTCGCCCACCCGCGTGGTATAGGCCTTGACGATGCCGAGGACAAAGTCGATGGCGCCGGGGCCGACGCCCACCCCGGTGGCCGCCTGCCCGGCAATGACGTTCGAGGAGGTGACAAATGGATAGGTGCCGAAGTCGATGTCGAGCAGCGCCCCCTGCGCGCCCTCGAAGAGGATGCGCCGCCCGGCCTTGCGCGCCTCGGTCAGCACCTTCCACACCGGCGCGGCGTATTGCAGGATCTCGGGCGCCACCTGCCGCAGGCGGGCCAGCAGCGCGGGGCGGTCGACGGGGTCGAGCCCCAGCCCCCGGCGCAGCGCGTCGTGGTGCAGGAGCGCGCGGTCGATGCGCGCGGTGAGCGTCGCGTCGTCGGCCAGGTCGGCCACCCGCACCGAGCGGCGCCCGACCTTGTCCTCGTAGGCGGGGCCGATGCCGCGCCCGGTGGTGCCGATCTTGGCGCCGGGGCTGGCCGCGGCCTCGCGCGCGCGGTCGAGCTCGCCGTGGATGGGCAGGATCAGCGGCGTGTTCTCGGCGATCATCAGGGTCGCGGGACCGATCTCGACCCCCTGGCCGCGGATCGCCGCGATCTCTTCGACCAGGTGCCAGGGGTCGAGCACCACGCCGTTCCCGATGACGCTGAGCTTGCCCCGCCGCACCACGCCAGAGGGCAGCGCGTTGAGCTTGTAGACGGTACCGCCGATGACCAGCGTGTGCCCGGCATTGTGCCCGCCCTGAAACCGCGCGATCACGTCTGCGCGCTCGCTCAGCCAGTCGACGATCTTGCCCTTGCCCTCGTCGCCCCACTGGGCGCCCACGACCACCACATTCGCCATGCCCATCCCCCTGACACCGGATTGAAACCCGCGCCGGTATAGCGATGCCGCGGCGCGGTTGAAACCGCAATTTCGACGCATCGGCCGGGTGCGGGGCTGGACAGGGACGCCGCCCTGGGCAAAGATTTGGCCGAATGGAGAATGCGGGGGGGCGCATGACCGGATTTCTGTGGCGGCTCACGGCGGCCTTCGGCCTGCTGGCCGTCACCTTCAACCCGACCGAATGGAACTACGTCACCTGGGTGCAGGTCAATTTCACCGAGCAGATGCCGCTGGCGGTGCTGCTGGGGCTCTTGCTGTCGGTGGGCTATATCGTCTATCTGCGCGCCACGCTGCGCTCGATCGGCGGGTTCGGGATGTTCATGGTGCTGGCCATCGCCGCCTCGGCGGTGTGGGTGCTTTACGACTACGGGCTCCTGGCGCTGCGCGACACCTCCCAGGCGGTGTGGCTGGCACTGGCGGCGCTGGCCTTCGTCCTCGGCATCGGGCTGAGCTGGAGCCATGTGCGCCGCCGCCTCTCGGGCCAGGCCGACATCGACGACGTCGACGACTGACGCCGCGCCACGGGGCGCAAGTCGCGGGTTGCAGGGGCCGCGCGAATTGCCTAAACACCGCCCTGTTCCGAACCGCTGGGTCGCCCACATGCAAAACGTCATCCTCCTCGTTCACCTGCTCTTGACGCTGGCGCTCATCGTCGTGGTGCTGGTGCAGCGATCCGAAGGCGGGGGGCTGGGTCTGGGCGGCGGGGGTGGCAACCTCGCGACCGGGCGGTCCTCGGCCACGGCCATGCACAAGGTCACCTGGGCGCTGGGCATCGGGCTCTTTGTCACCTCGATGGCGCTGACGATCATCGCCGCGCAAACCTCGACCGGGGCCTCGGTGCTGGACCGCTTGACCGACCGGCCGGCGGCGCGCGAGGAACCCGCGCCCGCGGCACCCGAGGCGGGCGGCGATCTGCTGCCGCCGGCGGCGGGCGACGACGCGCCGCTGACGCCGACGGCCGACTGACCACAACCGATTGAGGCCATTTCGAATTCCGCAACAGCATCTTGCGGTATCCTTGCGCCATGCGCGCGAATGCGTTATGAATCGGGTCCCGTGGTGCTGCGGCCGAATCGGCCGCTCGGGTCCCGCATTTTGGGCAGTTTCACGGGGGTTGGCGGCACATGGCGCGCTATGTCTTCATCACCGGCGGCGTCGTTTCATCGCTCGGCAAGGGGCTGGCCTCGGCCGCGCTGGGGGCGCTGTTGCAGGCGCGCGGCTTTTCGGTGCGGCTGAGAAAGCTCGACCCCTATCTCAACGTCGATCCCGGCACCATGTCGCCCTTCGAGCATGGCGAGGTCTTCGTCACCGATGACGGCGCCGAGACCGATCTCGACCTCGGCCATTACGAGCGCTTCACCGGGGTGCCGGCGCGGATGACCGACTCGGTCTCGTCGGGGCGGATCTACTCCAACGTGCTCGAGAAGGAGCGCCGTGGCGACTACCTGGGCAAGACCATCCAGGTCATTCCGCACGTCACCAACGAGATCAAGGACTGGATCGCCATCGGCGACGACGAGGTCGATTTCATGCTGTGCGAGATCGGCGGCACCGTGGGCGACATCGAGGGGCTGCCCTTCTTCGAGGCGATCCGCCAGTTCAGCCACGACCGCCCGCCGGGGCAGTGCATCTTCATGCATCTGACGCTGCTGCCCTACCTCGCGGCGAGCGGCGAGCTCAAGACCAAGCCGACGCAGCATTCGGTCAAGGAACTGCAGTCGATCGGCATCGCGCCCGACATCCTGGTGTGCCGGTCCGAACAGCCCATCCCCGACAAGGAGCGAGAGAAGATCGCGCTCTTCTGCAATGTCCGCAAGGAACATGTGATCGCCGCCTACGACCTGAATTCGATCTACGAGGCGCCGCTCGCCTATCACCGCGAGGGGCTCGACCAGGCGGTGCTCGATGCCTTCGCGATCTCGCCCGCGCCGCGCCCGGACATGGCCAAGTGGGCCGATGTCGAGGACCGCATCCACAACACCGACGGCGAGGTCAACATCGCCATCGTCGGCAAGTACACCCAGCTCGAGGACGCCTACAAGTCGATCAAGGAGGCGCTGACCCATGGCGGCATGGCCAACCGCGTGCGTGTCAATGTCGAATGGGTCGATGCCGAGGTTTTCGACACCGAGGACCCCGCGGCGCGGCTCGAGGGGTTTCACGCCATCCTGGTGCCCGGCGGTTTCGGCGAGCGCGGCACCGAGGGCAAGATCAAGGCGGCGCAGTTCGCGCGCGAACGCAATATCCCCTACCTGGGTATCTGCCTGGGCATGCAGATGGCGGTGATCGAGGCGGCGCGCAACCTGGCCGGGCTGCCCGATGCGGGGTCCGAGGAATTCGACCACGAGGCGGGGGCCAAACGCTTTACCCCGGTGGTCTACCACCTCAAGGAATGGGTGCAGGGCAACGAAAAGGTGCGGCGCAAGCCCGGCGACGCCAAGGGCGGCACGATGCGGCTCGGGGCCTATGACGCGGTGCTGAAAGAGGGCTCGCGCGTGGCGGGCATCTACGGCACCGCCACGATCGACGAACGCCACCGCCACCGCTACGAGGTCGACATCAAGTACCGCGACAAACTGGAAAAGGCCGGTCTGAATTTCTCCGGCATGTCGCCCGATGGCCGCCTGCCCGAAATCGTCGAATGGCAGGACCACCCCTGGTTCATCGGCGTGCAGTTCCACCCCGAGCTGAAATCCAAGCCCTTCGCGCCGCACCCGCTCTTCGCCGATTTCGTGCGCGCCGCGGTGGAAACCTCGCGCCTGGTCTGAACCTCCGTCAGTCCAGCCGCAGTCGCAGCCGCTGCAGCGCCCCCGGCGCCGCGCCGGGCCGGCGCGACGAACCCAGCAGCTGGGTGCGCTGGCGGATATCGGTTTCGGGCTCCGCCGAACCGGCCAGCGCCGCCTCGACCAGCGCCTCGTCCAGCACCCAGCGGCCCCGCCGCCCCTCGGCACTGTCGGCGCGTTGCACCTCGAGCCACCTGCGCGCCCGTGCCCGTCCGTCGATCGGCGGCGCCGGTCGCGGCCGGTAGAAGCCGCTGTTCACCCGCAGGCAGATGTTGTCGAGCACCCGCGCCGCGCCGCGGTGCGCGGCCGGCACGTCGCGCTTGGGCAGATAGTTGAACCGCCCCGGATCGCCGTTGAAAAAGACACTCAGCGCCGAGGCGAGGTCGATGCATCGCTGCGCCATGATCCAGCCCAGCACCGCCTCGGAATGCCGCGACCAGCGGTAATTCCGGGCGATCCGTCGCAGTTCCTCGTCGGTGGCGGCACGGGCAAGACGCGGCTGTTCCTCCAGGCTGCCCGCGGGAAGCCGTAGCCGTCCGAAGAGTGTCATGTCGGGGTGGTCCTCAACTCGAATACTGCCGATGGTAGGCACCATCGCCCGACATCTCGGAAAATATTGGGAGCAATTGTGACACTCCTGCGACCAATCGCATGGGAATGCCGCGGCGGCCCCGCCCCCGATTGCCAATCCCGCCGGGGTCGCTATCTGTAGCCCCGCCCGACCAACGCAACAGACCGACCCCGGACGCTATCGAATGGAAGTCAAAGCCCTTCTTCACCGCCTTCTGCACGCCCAGCGCGTGCCCCGGCCCCGGCCCCTGCCCGAGCCCGACGAAAAGCTCGCGCTCGGCGCGCTGATGGTGCGGGTGGCGCTGTCCGACCGCGACTATCGGCTGGCCGAGGTCAGCCGCATCGACCGTCTGCTGACACGGCTCTACGGGCTGAAGCCGCTCGAGGCCGCCAGGATGCGCGCCACCTGCGAGCGGCTGGCCCTGGCCGCGCCCGAGACCGCCCGCTTTGCCCACCTGATCCGCGAAACCGTCAGCTTCGAGGCGCGCGCCGGCGCCCTTGCCGCGCTATGGGAGGTGGTGCTGGCCGACGGCACCGCCGAGCCGGCCGAACTGGGCGTGATCGAAGAGGTGCGCGAGGCGCTGGGGCTGTCGGAAACCGACAGCGCACAGGCCCGCGCCATCGCGGAACGAAGTTAACGATTGGCGCCGCGCCGCGCGCCGCCTATATCGGACCCCATGTTCGCCGATTTCCTGTCCCGCCTCGTACGCCCCGAACCCGACCCGCTGGACCGGGCCGATGCGCGGCTGGCGCTGACCGCGCTCCTGGTGCGGCTGGCCAGATCCGACGGCGACTACTCGAGCGGCGAGGTCGCCCGCATCGAACGCATCGCCGGGGCGCGTTTTGGCCTCGACACGGGCGGTGCGCGCTCGCTGCGCGAAGCGGCCGAACAGCTGGAGTCGGAAGCCCCCGACACGGTGCGTTTCACCCGCGCGATCAAGGATGCCGTGCCCTATGACGACCGCATCGGCGTAATCGAGGCGCTCTGGCAGGTGGCCCTGGCGGATGGCGCGCGCGACGCCGGCGAGGATGCGCTGATCCGCCTGGCGGCGAACCTTCTGGGCGTCAGCGACCGCGACAGCGCGCTGGCCCGTCAGCGGATGCGGCGGGGGTGAGCCTGGCCAGCCTGCCGATGTACGACCGGCCCGAGCTGCGGGATGCGCATGACCGGCTCTGGCGGGGTGTCCGCACCCGGCTGGCCGAGGGCCCCGAGACCCTGACGCGCGGGGGCGATCCGTGGGAGCACTGGCTGTCGCCGGGGCTGGTCCTGTCGCAGACCTGCGGATACCCCTACCGCGCACGGCTGCATGGCCGGGTGGCGCTGGTGGGTGCGCCCGACAACCGGCTGCCCGGTTGCCCGCCGGGGCATTATCGCAGCGTCTTCGTGGCCCGTGCCGACGACCCGCGCCGGGACCCGGCCGATTTTGCCGCGGCGCGGCTGGCCTACAACGAGGCGCTGTCGCAAAGCGGCTGGGCGGCGCCGCAGTCCTATGCCCGCGCGCGCGGCTTCGCCTTTTGCGACACGCTGCGGACCGGGACGCATGCGCTTTCGGCCGCGGCTGTGGCCGACGGCCGCGCCGATCTGGCGGCGCTCGACGCGGTGACATGGCGGCTGATGCGGCGGCACGATCCGCTGGCGGCGGCGCTGCGCGAGATCGGGCAGACCCCGCCCACACCCGCCCTGCCCTATATCACCGCCATCGCCCGCGATCCCGCGCCGGTATTCGCCGCGCTGGCCGGCGCCATCGCGGCGCTGACGCCCGACGATCGCGACACGCTGTCTCTCTACGGTGTCGTGCCGGTTCCCGACACGGCCTATCTCGCCGTTCCGAACCCGCCGCCGCCGACCGCACCATAGGACCCGAAACGGACAGGCTGGACCCCGTTTCGCCACGGCACCCCCGCAGTTGCCCGTTTTGAACGTTGCAATGTGCCGGAATTTCGGCCCTACTGCGGTTCACCGCTCAGCCATCGCCGCACGGAGCCGCCCTTGACCGACGCCACGCCCGTCATCGAAATCCGCAATCTGCACAAGGCGTATGGCGCGCTCGAGGTCATCAAGGGCGTCGACATAGCCGCGAACCGGGGCGACGTCATATCGCTGATCGGCTCGTCGGGTTCGGGCAAGTCCACCATCCTGCGCTGCATCAACCTGCTGGAGGACAGCCAGCAGGGCGACATCCTGTTCAAGGGCGAGCCGGTCAGGTGGCGCGGCGAGGGGCTGGGCCGCCACCCCGCCGACCGCAAGCAGGTGCTGCGCATCCGCACCAACCTCGCGATGGTGTTCCAGCAGTTCAATCTGTGGGCGCATCTGAGCATCCTCGAGAATGTGATGGAGGCGCCCGTCACCGTGCTGGGCCGCGACCGGGCCGAGGCCGAAAAGGCCGCGCGCGGCTATCTCGACAAGGTCGGCATCGGCGACAAGTGCGATGCCTGGCCGGCGCAGCTTTCCGGCGGCCAGCAGCAGCGCGCCGCCATCGCCCGGGCGCTGGCGATGGAGCCCGAGGCGCTGCTTTTCGACGAACCGACCTCGGCGCTCGACCCCGAACTCGAACAGGAGGTGGTGCGCGTCATCCGCGATCTCGCCGCCGAGGGGCGCACGATGATGATCGTCACCCACGACATGCGGATGGCCGCCGACGTCTCGGACCACGTCATCTTTCTGCACCAGGGCCTGATCGAGGAAGAAGGCCCGCCCGACACCCTCTTCGGGCAACCGAAATCGGAGCGGCTGCAACAGTTCCTGAGCTCGACCATGGCCGCCTGACAGTTTTTTGAAACCGAGAACCAACCAAGGGAGAACCTTCATGAGAAAACTGATCCTCTCCGCCGCCGCGCTGGCCGTATCGGCCGGGATGGCGATGGCCCAGGACGTGGTGCGGCTGGGCACCGAGGGCGCTTATCCCCCGTGGAACTTCATCAACGATGCCGGCCAGGTCGACGGGTTCGAGCGCGAGCTGGGCGACGAGCTGTGCAAGCGCGCCGAACTGACCTGCGAATGGGTCACCAACGACTGGGATTCGATTATTCCGAACCTGGTTTCGGGCAACTACGACGTGATCATCGCCGGCATGTCGATCACCGACGAGCGCGACGAGGTCATCGACTTCACCCAGAACTACACCCCGCCCGACCCGTCGTCCTATCTGGCCATGTCCGCCGATGTGGAACTCGACAATGCGGTCGTTGCCGCCCAGACCGGCACCATCCAGGCCGCCTTTATCGCCGAAAAGGGATGGACCCTGGTGGAATACGCCACGCCCGAGGAAACCATCGCCGCCGTGCGCAACGGCGAGGCCGACGCGGTGCTGGCCGACAAGTCCTATCTCGCCCCCATCGCGGCCGAAGAGGCCGACCTGATGCTGCTCGAACAGAACGAGCTGATCGGCGGCGGCGTGGGCCTCGGCGTGCGCGAATCCGACGGCGAGCTGAAGGCGACGCTCGACGCCGCGATCCAGTCGATGAAGGATGACGGCAGCCTCAACGCCTTGATCGAGAAATGGGAGGTCGCCTCGACCTTCTGACGCCGATCTGACCGATAGCGGGGCGTGCGTCAGTCGCGCGCCCCGCCAAGCGCCACGCGGGCACCAAGACCCGTCAGCCGGGGGGACAGCGCCATTTTCTCTTTCTGCTCCGATCCCGCAACGCTGGAAGGGTGGCGCTGGCTAGCCTGCTACCTGACCACCGGCAAGCACATGTCGCTCTACCTATCGGTGCTGGTGGTGCTGGCGCTGCTGGCGATCACCGCGCCGGCGGCGCTGATCTTCGGCTTCGGCGGGGCGGTGGCGGCGCGTTCGCATTTCCTGCCGCTCCGATGGGTCGGCCGCGCCTATATCGCCATCGTGCGCGGGGTGCCCGACATCGCCTTTTTCCTCTTCTTCGTGATCGCGCTCGACCAGGGTTTCGAATGGCTGCGGCACCAGATCAAGTGCCCCGACTGGGACCAGCCGATCTGGCAGGGCAATGATTTCATCGTCTGCGCCGAGGCCAAGCTGCCGCTGTCGACCTCGCCGCAATGGATACATGAAACCTATGGCTTCTTCCTTGCGGTGCTGACCTTCGCCATCGTTTTCGGCGCCTTCGCGGCCAATGTCCTTTACGGGGCCATGCGCGCGGTGCCGCGGGCGCAACTCGAAACCGCAGAGGCCTATGGCATGACCCGCCGGCAGGCGTTCCGCCGCATCCTTGTGCCGCAGATGTGGGTCTATGCGCTGCCGGGGCTCTCGAACCTCTGGATGGTGCTGATCAAGGCGACGCCGCTGCTGTTCCTTCTGGGGGTCGAGGACATCGTCTATTGGGCGCGCGAGCTGGGCGGCACCGCCAACCCGCGCTTTACCGACTACCCCCACGGCGACTGGCGGGTGTGGTATTTCCTGGCGCTGCTGGTCTTCTACCTCGGTTTCACGCGGGTGTCGGAGATATTTCTCGAACGGCTGATGGTGCGGCTCAGCCACGGGCAGCCCACCACCGGCGGCAGCGCGCAGGGAGCCGCGGCATGAGCTGCTGGGAAACCGTCCAGGGCTACGCGCTGCGCAGCCTCGGCATCGGCGAGCGGCTGTTGCCGCGCGAGGATTTCACCCTGTGCGAACAGGTGACGCTGATCGGCTCGGGCCTGATCTGGAACGTCTATTTCGGCACGCTGGCGCTCTTGGCGGGGTTCTTTCTGGCCACCGCCGTGGCGCTGGGCAAGGGGGCGCGACACCGCGCGCTGCGCAAGCCGTCGGAATGGTTCATCCTGGTTTTCCGCGGCTCGCCGCTCTTCATCCAGTTCTTTTTCGCCTATTTCCTCTTTCTGTCGCTGAAATCGGTCAGCCCCGTCTTCGACCCGTTCACCTCGGCCTGGCTGGGGGCGCTCATCGTGCTCTTTCTCAACACCGCCGCCTATTCGGGCGAGATTTTCTACGGCGCGCTGCGCTCGATCCCCAGGGGCGATGTCGAGGCCGCCGACGCCTATGGTTTTTCCGGCTGGCCCCGCTTTCGCCGGATCGTCTGGCCGACCATGCTGCGGCTTGCGTGGCCGGCCTACACCAACGAGGCGATCTTTCTCTTTCACGCC
>CAZNMK010000078.1:0-9427 GCA_964574045.1 uncultured Roseovarius sp.
CAGCACGTAGACGAAGGCCGAGCTGAGGTCGATCGACGGCATCACCAGCGCCTGGGTGGTCTGCACCCGCGTCATCAGCTCGCGGATGGCGCGGGTGCCCTGCATCAGGCGGCTTTCCTCCATCCTCTCCTGGCTGGCGATCTTGACGGTGCGCATGCCGCTGACCGTTTCCTCGATGCCGTTCATGTAGTCGCCCAGCGCGCTTTCGGCCTCTCGCTGGGCCTGTTTCACCCGGTCGGAGACGAAATTCATCACCCAGATGATGAAGGGCAGCACCACCACCGCGGCGGTGAACAGGACCGGGTTCTTCCAGATCAGGTATCCCGACACGATCACCACCGTCACCGCGTCGCGCACCGCGCCGGCGGTGGCGACGCCGAAAAACACCCCCAGCTGCTGGGTCTGGGTGACCAGCCGGTGAATGATCTCGCCGGATTTGGTGCGCTCGAAATAGGCCAGGTCGAGCGACATCATGTGCCCGATCAGGTCGCGGCGCATCTCGCTCACGGCAGCGTTCGAGACCCGCACCGTGATCAGCGGCACCAGATAGGACATCGCCCCGCGCAGGGCGAAGAGCGCGAACACCGCCGCGCAGACCATGGCCAGGTCGCGCAGCGCGCCGCTTTCGAAAATGACCCTGAGCCCGCTCTCGGTCATCGACAGGAATTGCTGATAGACGAGCCCCTGCACCAGGATCATGCCCAGCGCCAGCGCCAGCCAGCCGGCGCGCCGTCTGAGATACCCGCGCCACAGCCAGCGCAGGTTGGCGCGGTCCTGCCCGGAAAAGAGCGGCTGGCGTTTCGGCTTGGCGGTGTCGGTCATGAGTGGCCCGTTACAAGACTTCGCCTGCCTATAGTGCGTTCGGGCGCAAAGGTCAGCCCATGAATTCGCCGCTCGCGGCGGGGGCCGCCCCCCCGTTCAGACGCCCACGTAGCGTTCGACGATACCGCGGTCGCGCCGCAGCCGTTCCGCCGGCATCGCCTCGCCGCCGCGGCCGTTCTCGATGAACGCCACCCGGTCGGCCACCGACAGCACCGCATCCACCCGCTGCTCCACCAGCAGGATCGCCACCCCCGCCGCGCGCATGTTCGCGATCGCCTGGCGGATCGCCTCGATCATCGAGGGCTGCAGGCCCTCGGTCGGCTCGTCGAGCAAGAGCGCCTTGGGCCGCAGGCACAGCGCGCGGGCGGTGGCCAGCATCTGCTGCTCGCCCCCCGACAGCGTTTCGGCCCGCTGGTTCATCCGTTCGCTCAGCCGCGGAAAGAGCGCCAGCACCTCGTCGCGCACCCACGGCCCCGATCCGCGCACGCGCAGCCCTATGTCCAGGTGCTCGGCCACCGTCAGCCCGGCGAAAAGCCGCCGCCCCTGCGGGATATAGCCGATACCGGCCCTGGGCACCTCGTGCGCGGGGCGGCCGCTCAGCGTCTCGCCATCCAGCAACACCCGCCCCGCCATCAGCGGCAGAAGCCCCATGACCGCCCGCATGGTCGTGGTCTTGCCGGCGCCATTGCGGCCCAGCAGGCACAGGATCTCGCCCGCCGCGACGCTCAGCGTCAGTTCCCGCAGCACCTGCGCGCGGCCGTAACCGGCGCTGATCGCCTGCAGTTCCAGCATCATCCGGTCCCCAGATAGGCCGCCTGCACGGCGGCGTTTTCGTGGATTTCCTGTGGCGTGCCCTCGGCCAGCAGGCGGCCGAAATCCAGCACGCTGACCCGGTCGGCGGTTTCCATCACCACGTTCATGTTGTGCTCGATCAGCAGGACGGTTGCCTCTGCCGCGACCTCGCGCAGCAGGGACTTGAAGCTGGCGATCTCGCCCTCCGCGAGCCCCTGCGTGGGCTCGTCGAGGATCAGCAGCCGGGGTCGCTGAACCAGCCCCATGGCGATCTCCAGCAGGCGCTGATGACCGTAGCTTAGATTGCCCGCCTCCTCGCCCCTGCGCGCCAGCAGCCCGACCCGCGCCAGCGCCTCGTCGACGGCGCGCGCCACGGCCCGCCCGCTCAGCCGCCGGCGCGCGGCGAGCGCCACGTTCTCGGCCACGTCGAGCCGCGCAAAGACCGAGGTGATCTGGAACGTATACGCCATGCCGCGCAGGATGCGCCTGTGCGCCGGCAGATGGGTGATGTCGGCACCGTCGAACTGCACGCGGCCCGAACTGGGCGCGATGCGGCCGCAGATCATGCCCACGAACGTCGTCTTGCCGGCGCCGTTGGGGCCGATCAGCGCGCGCACCTCGCCCTCGGGCAGGTCGAAATCCACCGCGTCGACGGCCTGCAACCCGCCGAACCGCTTGGACAGACCCCTCGTCGAGAGCAGCGTCATGGCAGCCCCCGCCAGAACCTCCGGCGCGCCTCGCCCATCAGGCCTTGCGGCGCAAAGAGCGTGAGCACCACCAGCGCCACCCCCGCGATCAGCATGTAGGCGGTGGTGATGCCGGAACTCAGGTCGATCAGGTAGAACATGAAGAGCGTGCCGACGAACGGCCCCAGCACCGTGCCGGCGCCCCCCAGCAGCACCCACAAGAGCGGCAGGATCGAATACTGAACCCCGGCGAAACTGGCCCCGGCACTGCCGAAGAGCAGGCCGTAGAACGCCCCCGCCGCGGCCGCGATCGTGCCCGAGACGACCATCGCCCCCAGCTTGCGCGCAAAGGTGTCGTAACCCAGCATGCGCACGCGCTCCTCGTTCTCGCGGATCGCGATCAGCGTCTTGCCGAAGGGCGCGCGCACCAGCCACAGGCAGGCCAGCAGGCAGACCGAAAAGAGCACCCAGGCGGCGAAATAGCGGTTCGCCGGCGCGCTCAGGTCGATCCCCCACAGCACCCGCTGTGCCTGGGCGATGACAAAGCCCTCGTCGCCGCGCGTGATCTCGCTGAAATAGAGGATGGTGAAATAGCCCGCCTGCGCGAACATCAGCGTCACGATCATGAAGGCGACGCCGGCGGTCCTGAGCGCCAGCAGCCCCAGCGCCAGCGCCACCGCCGCCCCCGCCGCGATGCCGGCCAGCAGCGCCGGCGCCGGCGTCAGGCCGGCATGCTGCACGCCCAGCCCCATGCCGTACATGCCGGCTGCGAAGAAGAGCGCGTGCCCGAGGCTCAAGAGCCCGGTATAGCCGAAAAGGACGTTGTAGCCGATGGCATAGCTGGCCAGAACCATGATCCGCGCCAGGTTGCCGTGGTGATAGGCGGGCAGGACGAACTGCGCCGCGAAGAGCGCCGCGATGAGCCCGCCATGCAGCGCCAGCACGCGCGCGCCCCCGTTCATGCCGCCCGCGTCCCGAACAGGCCCTGCGGGCGAAAGACCAGCACCAGCCCCACCAGCAGCGTCGCCAGTATCTTGGCCAGCGTCGGCGAGAAGAAGACCGAGATGATCCCGTCCGAGAGCCCGATCAGCACCGCCGCCACAACCGTGCCCGGCAGGCTGCCCAGCCCGCCGATGATGACGACGATGAAGGACAAGAGCAGCGGGTCGGCCCCCATCAGGTAATGCGCCTGGCTGATCGGAACGATCAGCACCGCGGCGAGCGCCGCCAGCCCCGCGCCGATGCCGAAGACCAGCGCATAGACCCGCTCGACCGGGATGCCGAACGCCAGCGCCATCTCGCGGTCGACCTGGGTGGCGCGCATCAAGAGGCCGATGCGCGTGCGCGTCATCATCATGCGCACGCCCCCCAGCACCGCCGCCGCCGCCGCGATCACGAAGAGCTTGTAGCTGGTCGTCGCCAGCCCCCAGGGATAGTAGACCGAAAGCCCCTGTTCGCCCCATTCCAGCCACGGCAGCGCGATGCGCCGGTTGAAGGGCGCCTCGACCGGGCGCGCGTCGGGGCCGTAGGTCATCAGCGTCACCTGCTGGATGATGTAGAGCAGCCCGATGGTCGCGACGATGGTGCGCTCGGGGTCGTAGGCGATGCGCTTGAGGATGGTCATGTCGGCCGCCGCCGCGACCGCCCCCACCGCAAGCGGCGCGACGAGCAGCGCCGCGGCAAAGCCGATGGCCGGGTGCCCGCCCAGGGTCTGCGCCACGTACCAGGCGATCACCGCGCCCAGCATGAAGAATTCGCCATGCGCGATGTTGACCACCCGCATCACCCCGAAGACGAGGCTGAGCCCCACCGCCGTCAGCGCCAGCACCGCCGCCGTGACCGCGCCCTCGAGCGTGGCCAGAAAGATGTATGGTCCCAATTCCATGTCGGCCAAGGAATGCCCCGGACAATGGCATTGAGCAAGGGAAATGCGGCGCGGTGCGGCCAGCTGGCTGGCGGGGCTTCTTTTTATGACATGGCCGGTTCTTTCAAGGAAACCGACGTGAACATTGCCCTGACGGGTGCAGATGCCATATATCTGGAAAACGACTGGTCAAAAGGCGGACAGGACTATGAGCGTGCGTATACCGAAGACGATGGCGGAGATTTCCCACAAGGGCTTCATCGTGCTAAATCCGAAATTCAGCAGGGCATCCTCCGCGACATCGCAGCCGAGGAAGCCCGCGCCGAGCGGACGGCAGAACAAAGAGCTGCAAGCCGCGCTGCGGGAGCTGGGGAAACCCGCTTCGCCGAGGAAGACGGATACGTAACCCTAACGCACTGGTCGCCCGTGGCACGCGTCTTCCTCGATCCCGCGAAAGCAGGGCCAGAATCCCTTGTAGAAGCGGAGCGGCGGATAGGGTAGCGGCACGTATTCTTCGGGATCGGTGCGGGCGGGGTGGGCTGTTTTACTCAGATCGAAATCATCCGCTTGCAATCAGTCATCCGCTTGCAATCAGTCATCCGCTTGCAATCAGTCATCCGCTTGCAATCAGTCATCCGCTTGCAATCAGAGAGAATGCGCCCGCCGTCGTGCCAAAGGCACGCCTGCGGCGTGACGGGCGGGCGGGCGAATGCCCTATGCCCTGCCCGCAAGCGGCCCGGGCCAGGTGAGTTCGGCAGACCGCACTCTGCCCTAGCGCAACCGCGGCGGCGTGTCGGGGTTCATCCCCGGCGCCGCACCCGGCACCTGCGTCGGCGGCTCGCGCCGGGGCAGGTCAAAGCGCAGCCCGACGCGGGCAAGCCGCGTCACGGCCGGATCGTCCGCGCCCAGAAATACCACGTCGAACGCGCCCCAATCCGGGCCCGACAGCCGCCACAGGTCCGACACCGTCCGCGCCAGCGCCGGCGCCGCGCCCGGCGCCGCGCCGATCACCGCCAGCAGGTGCCCGGCTGTACCGTCCTCGTGCTCGGCGCGCACCAGCCAGGCGCACTCGGCCAGCCCCGCCGCGCCCGCCAGCCGCGCGTCGAGCGCCGAGAGCAGGCTTTCCGCCACGCCATCGGGCGCGTGAAACGCGCGTATCCGCGCCTCTTGCTCGTCCGGCTCGGGGGCCAGCAGCCCGGCCATCCACGCCACCGCATCGCCCGGCAGCAGGATCGCCGACGGCGCCACGTCGAGGTTGAGCGCCAGCCCCAGCCCCTGCCCCGCCAGCATGCCGGCCAGCGCCCGGCCCGACAGCGCCGCAAGCGGCGCAACGCCGCCGGCGAACCGCGCCAGCCGTTCCTCGCGGTCGAAGGCAAGGACATAGTCGGCGCCGTCCACCGGCAGGGTTTTCGGCGTCACGCTGCCGCCTGCCGCCTCTTCCTCCAGCAGCACGAACAGCTCCGCCGCCGCCAGTTCGGCGTAGAAGGCACGCCGTGCGGCCTCGTTCTCGGGCGCGGCCTCCATCGCCGCATGGGCGGCGTCCAACCTTGTCGTCTCAGCCATCCATCACCTTTCTGACGCGTGCCTTCAGCGCCGGCAGCAGCTCGGCCTGAAACCAGGGGTTCCTTTTCAGCCAGGCGGTATTGCGCCAGGACGGGTGCGGCAGCGCAAAGACACGGGGCGCCCGCGCGCGCCAGTCGCGCACGGTCTCGGTCACGCCGGTTTTCACGCCCAGGTGATACTTGTGCGCGTAACCGCCCACCAGCACGGTCAGCTCGACCCGGCCGAGCGCCGCCATCACCCGGTCGTGCCACGTCCGCCCGCACAGCGGCGGCGGCGGCAGGTCGCTGCCGTCCGCATCGTAGCCGGGAAAGCAGAACGCCATCGGCACCACCGCGACGCGGGACAGGTCGTAGAACTGCGCCGGCGAGAGCCCCAGCCAGTCGCGCAGCCGCTCGCCCGACGGATCGTCGAAGGGCTTGCCCGACCTGTGCACCCTGATGCCGGGCGCCTGCCCCGCGATCAGCAGCCGCGCCCCGGGGCGGAACCAGACCACGGGCCGGGGCGCGTGGGCGGTCTTGGTCGCCGCGAAACGCCCGGCGCACAGCCGGCAGGCGGCGATCTCGTCGGCGAGGGGCGCCATTCAGGCCACCGTGACCCCCGCATCCGCCATCCCCCGCCGCGCCGCCGCCAGCGACCCGTCGAGGTCGATGGCGCGGCACAGCGCCTCTTGCACCGTCACCGCGTAGCCCAGCCTTGCCGCGTCGACCGCCGAGAAGTTGACGCAGAAATCGGTGGCCAGCCCGACCATGGTCAGCCGGCCGATGCCGCGCGTCTGCAGATAGCCGTGCAGGCCGGTGGGGGTCTCATGGTCGTTCTCGAAGAACGCCGAATAGCTGTCGATGGCCGGGTTGAACCCCTTGCGCAGGATCAGGTCGGCGCGCGCGGTGTCGAGCCCGTCGTGAAACGCCGCGCCGGCACTCCCTTGCACGCAGTGATCGGGCCACAGCACCTGGGTGCCGTAGGGCATCTCCGTGGTTTCGAAAGGCGCCTTGCCGGGATGGGAGGACGCGAAAGACGAATGCCCCGCCGGGTGCCAGTCCTGAGTCAGGATCACGGCATCGAAGTTGCCCATCAGGGCGTTGATGCCGGTCACGATCCCGTCCCCGCCCGGCACCGCCAGCGCGCCGCCGGGGCAGAAATCGTTCTGCAGGTCGATCGCGATCAGGGCATGGGTCATCGGCAGGTTCCTTTGGCGCGCCGTCCAGAGGTATGCCGCCGCCGCCGCGCCGTCAACGCCGCCGCCCTTGCCCGCGCGCGCGGGGCAGCTGGGGACCGCGCCCGGGCATTCACGCCGCCGCCCCCGCCGGCCGCCGCGGACGGGTGCGAAAGAAGATCGTCGCCATGATCCCGATATTGAGGAAATTCCACGCGATCCCGTTGACAAAGGCCATCCGGTAGCCGCCGGTCATGTCGTATATCCAGCCCGGCATCCAGCCGCCCAGCGCCATGCCGAGGATCGTCAGCATGATCACGAACCCCACGCGCCGCCCGGCCTCGGCGCTGGGCATGTATTCGCGCACCACCAGCGCATAGCTGGGAACGAGGCCGCCCTGCGACAGGCCGAAGACCGTGCTGACCGCGTAAAGCGACACCATGCCGTCCGCCGGCAGGTAGAGAAACAGCGCCAGGCATTGCAGGGCCGATCCGATCAGCAGCGTCCGCACCCCGCCCAGGAGGTCGGCCACCAGCCCGAATACCAGCCGCGAGATCGCCCCGCTCAGCAGCATCAGCGCCAGCATCCGCCCGCCGACCGCCGGGCCGTATCCCAGATCGACGCAGAGGCTGACGATATGCACCTGCGGCATCGCCATCGCCACGCAGCAGCCGATCCCCGCCACGCCCAGCAGCAGCATCAGCGCGCGCGGCGGGATACCGGCGGCCCTGGCGCTCCGGCCCGAGACCTCGTCAGCGCGCATCCGCGCCCCGATCGGCACCCGGCGCCGCAGCAGCAGCGCCAGCGGGATCATCGTCGCCACGGTAATGAGCGCCAGCGCGACATAGACCGCGCGCCATCCGTGCTGTTGCAGCACCCCGGCCAGCACCACCGGCCAGATCGCCCCGGACAGGTAGTTGCCGCTGGCGGTCACCGCCACGGCGACGCCGCGCCATTTCAGGAACCACAGCGACACATCGGCCATCAGCGGGCCGAAACTCGCCCCGGTGGCCAGGCCGATCCCCACCTGCAGCGCCGCCAGCACCGCGACCGACGGGCTGAGCGCGGCCAGCCCCAACCCGGCGGCGATACCCAGCGCCGCCAAGATCAGCGCCACGGCGGCACCGAACCGGTCGATGAACCGGCCGACGACGAAATTGCCGAGGGCAAAGCCCAGCATCGTCATCGTGTAGGGCATCGAGGCACCGGCGCGGTCGATGCCGAACTCGGCCTGCACCGCGGGCATGACCATGACCACGACCCAGATGCCGGCATTGCCCACCGCCGCGATCGCCAGCGTGACGCCAAGGCGTATCCAGGCATAGCGGCTGTCGAGAATATCGGCCCCGGTCATGGGCGCGACGTTAGGCCGCCGGCGCGGCGGGTGCCATAGCGAAAATCGCCAAGGCTTGGCCTGGGCGCGGCGGCGCGGTATGGCTGCACAGGCCGAACGACCGGAGCCCGACCATGACCGCCAAGCAACGCCCGACCGATATCGCCCGCGACGTGCTGGCCACCGAAGCCGCGGCCCTGACGCGCCTGCATGACGAATTGCCGGCGGATTTCGACCCGGTGGTACGGCTGCTGCTGGGCATCGCCGGGCGGGTGATCGTTTCGGGCATGGGCAAGTCGGGCCATGTCGCCGCCAAGATCGCGGCAACGATGGCCAGCACGGGCACGCCGGCGCAGTATGTCCACCCCGGCGAGGCCAGCCACGGCGACCTCGGCATGATCACCGCCGCCGACGCGGCGATCCTGATCTCGAATTCGGGCGAGACGCGCGAGCTGGCCGACATCATCGGCCACACCCGCCGCTTTTCGATCCCGATGGTGGCGATCACCCGCAACCCCGACAGCACGCTGGCACGCCAGGCCGATCACGTGCTGCCGCTGCCCGACGCGCCCGAGGCCTGCGCCATCGGCATGGCGCCCACCACCTCGACCACCTGCACGATGGCGCTGGGCGATGCGCTGGCGGTGGCGCTGATGCGCCTGCGGGGCTTCGACCGCGACAGCTATCTCGCCTTTCATCCCGGCGGCACGCTCGGCGCGCGGCTCCTGCGCGTCTCGGCGGTCATGCACAAGGGCGCCGAGCTGCCGGTGGTGGCCGAGGCAACGCCGATGGGCGAGACCCTGCTGGAGATGACCGCCAAGGGGTTCGGCGTGGCGGCGGTGGTCGAGGACGGCCGCCTGACGGGCGTGATCACCGACGGCGACCTGCGGCGCAACCTCGACAACCTGCTGGGCCGTACCGCCGGCGAGGTCGCCACCCGCAGCCCCCGCACAATCGCCCCCGACGCCCTGCTGACCGAGGCGCTGGGGATCATGAACGCCCGCAAGATCAGCATGCTCTTTGCCGTCGATGCCGAAAATCGCCTGCAGGGGCTGGTCCATATCCACGATGCGCTGCGCGCCGGCGTGGCCTGAGGGCGGCCGCCTCCCCCGGAGTATTTTCCGGCAAGCTGAGAGCCCGGGCGCCCGGGTCTCAGCCCGCAACCTCTTCGAGCGCGGCCTGCAACAGCGGCCAGCGGTCGTCGAGCGGATAGT
>CAZNMK010000079.1:0-522 GCA_964574045.1 uncultured Roseovarius sp.
CCGCTTGTTGAACCGGCTCCCGCAGGCGCGGAACGCGGCCTTTGTCTGCACGGCGGTCGGATGACCTTGAAACAGCACGGCCATCGGGCGCCCGTCCAGGTCGCGGGGCGTGACGATGTCTGCGCCCGCCAGGGTATCGTCCGACGGCAGCACGCAGACGCATTCCAGATCGTAGTCGGTCTGCACGATCGACTCGCGGGGTTGAGGTGTCTCGGCAAACCCGACATCGAACTGCTGGGACGCGATCAGGTCGGTGATCACATCCGACGAGCGCATGATCAACGACACCTCGAGATCGTCCCGGCCTTGCAGGAATCCGGTCATGAGTCTGGGAAGGAACACGCTCGAGGCCGCGGGATGGGAGGCCACCTGCAACTTGCCGGACTGAAGCGAGCTGATGCGTTCCAGCGTGCGCTCGGTCCGCTCGACCCGGCCGAGGATGTCCTCGCATTCCTCGAGGAAGAAGCGCGCCTCGGGTGTCGGCGTCAGTTTGCCGTGGGTGCGGACGAAAAGGGCAAAGCC
>CAZNMK010000079.1:532-9408 GCA_964574045.1 uncultured Roseovarius sp.
GAGCGTCCGCACCATGGTCGACACCGCCGGTTGGGTCCGGCCAAGGCTTCGTGCCGCCTGACTGATCGAACCCGAGCGCATGACCTCCCGGAATGTCGCGAGTTGGCGTAGGGACAAGTGCATGGCCGGCCATAAATCCAGTCTATGACGTTAGAGATATTATGAAATTGATTTTATGCCCGATGTCCAGTGTCATGTTGCACGGACCCGGGCAACGTACTCGTGGGAAGGGGGATCATGGACAGCTTCGCCAAGTATATCTTGACGGCACTCATTTGCGTCGTGGCCATCGGGCAGTTCGTGCAGGTGATCACGCGCTATGTCCTCCAGGTTCCGGTGATGGGGCTGGAAGAGACGATGCTCTATCCGACGATGTGGCTCTACATCCTGGGGTCGGTCAACGCGTCGCGCGAGAACACGCACATCCGCGCGAATGTGCTCGAGATATTCATCAAGACCGAGCGCGGCCACACCATCCTGGCCATCGTGGGCGAGATCGTCAGCCTGGTCGTCGGGCTCTGGCTGCTCAGCTGGGCCTGGGACTATACCCGCTATGCCTGGCGCGTCTGGCGCGAAAGCCCGACGCTCTACATCCCGACCTTCTATTCCGACATCGCGCTGCTGAGCGGGCTGGGACTGATGATGATGTACACCGGCTGGCACCTCTGGCGCCATATCCGCAGCCTGCGCACGGAGGCACCGGCATGATCGAGATCGCGCTTCTGGCCATCGCCGTTCTGGTGATCACTCTGACGCTGGGCGTGCCGCTGCCATACTGCTTTGGCGCCGCGCTGATGGTGATGTACTTCATCGGCGACGTGACGATGAAGGGCATGATGCTCTGGGGGTTCCAACAGCTCGGCAACCCGGTCCTGCTGGCCATCCCGCTGTTCGTTCTCGCCGGCACGATCATGTCCGAAAGCGGTATCGCGGCCTCCCTGCTGCGGTTCGTCAACGCGTTCATCGGCCATGTGCGCGGCGGGCTTGGCGTCGTCGCCGCGGTGTCCTGCGCCGTGATCGGTGCGATCTCGGGTTCCGGGTTGACCGGCATCGCGGCGATCGGCCCGCTGCTGATCCCCGAGATGGAAAAGCGCGGCTATCCCCGCGAATACGCCACCGCGCTGATCGCCAACTCCTCGATCCTCGGGCTGCTCATCCCGCCATCGGTGACGATGATCGTCTATGGCTGGGTCACCGACACGTCGATCCTCGCCTGCTTTCTGGCCACGCTTGGCCCGGGCCTGCTGATCATGACCGCCTTTTCGGTGATCAACCTGATCATGGCGCGCAAGTTCAACCTGCACCTGGACGACAAGCCCTCGTTCTCGGAACTGTCCGGCGAAGTCGCCCGGCGCGGGTTTCATGCCTTCCCGGCGCTCCTGATGCCGGTGATCATCCTCGGCGGCATCTATGGCGGCATAATGACCCCGACCGAGGCCGCCGCCGTCGCCGTGATCTATGCCGTGCCGGTGGGCTTTCTGATCTACAAGGGCCTGCGCTGGGGCAATTTCCTTTCCGCCGGGATGGAGGCCGCCACCGCCGTGGGCGCGATCATGATGATGATCCTGTTTTCGATGATCCTCAGCCAGATGTTCGTCTATGAGAGCATTCCCCAGCAGCTCGTGCAGGGCATCTTCGCGATCACCGAGAACAAGGTGCTGCTGCTGATCATGATCAACATCCTGCTGTTCCTGGTGGGCATGGTGGTCAACGACGTGACCGCGATCATACTGATCGCACCGCTTCTGCTGCCGCTGATGCAGGCGATCGGGGTCAGCCCGGTGCAGTTCGCCGCGATCATGGGCGTGAACACCGCCATGGGCGGCGTGACGCCCCCCTATGCCTCGATCCTCTATCTCGGCGCCCGTATCGGCAAGGTCAAGGTGACCAAGGTGATCCCGCCGGCCATGAAACTGATCGTCTTCGGCTACGTGCCCGTGGTCTTCCTGACTTCTCTCTGGCCCGACCTTTCTCTCTTCCTGCCGCGTCTGTTCGGATACGACGTGGCGCCCTGACCACCCTGAACCAAGCAATCCAACGAGGAGGA
This sequence comes from uncultured Roseovarius sp., assembly GCA_964574045.1. Classification (GTDB taxonomy): domain Bacteria; phylum Pseudomonadota; class Alphaproteobacteria; order Rhodobacterales; family Rhodobacteraceae; genus Roseovarius. Next base: position 2,580 of record CAZNMK010000079.1, read on the forward strand.
CTACCCATGAGACATGCATTCCTGACCACGGCCGCCGCCGCGCTGATGGCGCTTGGCAGCTATGCAGAGGCCCAGACACTGAAGATGAGCCATGTGCGCCCGCAGGACGCCACCATCGACGTGGAACTGCGCGCCTTCGCTTCCGCCGTGTCCGAGGCCACCGGCGGCGACGTGACCGTCGATGTCTTCCCCGCTTCCGCGCTCGGTGACTACACCACGGTGCAAGAGCGCATCAGCGTCGGCGCCATCGACATGGCCACCCAGCCGGCCGCCACCGCTGCCGACCGGCGGATGCAGATCTCGTCTTTCCCGTATCTTGCCGGCAACTGGGACCAGGCCCGTGCGATCTATGGTCCGGGCGGTGTGGTGCGAGAGGTCATGGCCGGGCTCTATGCCGAACAGGACATCACCATGCTCGCGGCCTACCCGGTCTATTTCGGCGGCATCTCGCTCAACATCGCCCATCCCGATCCGGGCTCGGTCGAGCCGAGCGGCATCAAGGTTCGGGTGCCGGGCATAAAGAGCTTTCAGCTGACCGGCGAGGCCCTGGGTTACATCCCGTCGCCGATCCCCTTCTCCGAGGCCTTCACCGCGGTGCAGACCGGAGTGGTCGACGGCGTGATCGGGTCGGGCGCGGAGGGCTATTACGCCTCGTTCCGCGACGTGACCAAGACCTATATCCCGGCCAACACCCATTTCGAGGTCTGGTACATGATCATCTCGAACGAAAGCCTGGCCGGGCTCTCGGACGAAGACCAGGCAACGCTGCGCGAGCAGGCGGCCGCGTTCGAAGCGACCCGCTGGGAGATCGCCAAGGCCGACCAGGCCCGGAACGAACAGAAACTCATCGACGAGCTGGGCGCGACCGTGGCGGAACTGAGCGACGAAGAGCTTGCGGCCATGGCCGCCAAGGTGCGCGCTGATGTCTGGCCGGCGGTTCTGGAGGATGTCGGCGCCGACTGGGGCCAGGCGATCCTTGACAAGGTCGCCGGCGCCGGCAACTGACCCGACACGCGGCGGGGCGGTTTCGTCCGCCCCGCCACCCGATGCCAGCAGTGGAACGCGACATGGACACCGACTATGCCATCATCGGCGGCGGGGTCGTCGGCCTCTCGATCGCCTGGGGCCTGCTGAAACGCGGGCTGACGGTCGCGGTGCTGGACGGCGATGACGGATCGTTCCGTGCCAGCCGCGGCAATTTCGGCCTCGTCTGGGTCCAGTCCAAGGGCATGAAACAGCCCCGCTATGCCCGCTGGTCGCAGCAATCCGCCGCGATATGGGCAGAATTCGCCGAGGAACTCGGCGACGACACGGGCATGCCGGTTCCGCTGGAGCAGAAGGGCGGCTACGACCTGCATTTCTCCGAGGAAACGCTGGAGGCCACCGTCGAGGAATACGAGACGCTCAAGGCCAGGCTGGACGGCGATTACCCGTTCGATGTGCTGGGCCACAATGCGCTGCGCAAGGAAGAGCCGCATATCGGGCCGCAGGTCGTCGGCGCGATCCTGCATCACCAGGACGGCCACGCGAACCCGCTCAAGCTGCTCCGGGCGCTGGCCGAGGATGTCCGGCGTCTGGGGGGGCGGGTGCTGACCGGCAAGACCGTGACCGATGTGACCAGGCCCGACGGGTTCCGCGTCGCTTGCAGCGACGGCACCGCCGTCGTCGCGGGAAAGGTCGTTCTGTCGGCCGGGCTGGGCGCGGCGCAGCTTGGTCCCGAACTGGGATTCAAGGCACCGATCCGGCCGCAGCGCGGGCAGGTACTGATCACCGAGAAGCTGCCCAGAATGATCAACCGTCCTTCGCTGATTGCCCGCCAGGTCGACGAAGGCGGCATACAGATCGGGGCCACCAACGAAGAGGTCGGGCTGGATGACCGGGTGACGCAGCCGGGCCTCTCGGCTCTTGCCGGCAAGGCCATCGCCGCGTATCCGGCCCTCGCCAAGGCCCAGCTCGTCCGGTCGTGGGGGGCGCTGCGCGTGCTGTCGCCCGACGGCTTGCCGATCTACCAGCAAAGCGCGGACATGCCCGGCGCCTATCTCGTGACCTGTCACAGCGGCATCACGCTCGCCGCCGCCCATGCGCGGTTCCTGCCCGACTGGCTGGAGGCCACCGCCGCCGCCCCGGATCTGGAGGTGTTCAGTGAGAACCGCTTCGCCGTTTCTTGAGCTCGAGGACGCCCCGCGCGTGCCGGTGTCCTTCGACGGCGTGACCGTCGACCTGCCCGAAGGCATGAACCTGGCCGCCGCGCTTCTGGCCGCGGGGGTCGATGTCTTTCGTCATACCCCGGTATCCGGTGCGCCGCGCGCGCCGTTCTGCATGATGGGCGCCTGTTTCGACTGCCTGGTCGAGATCGACGGCATCGTGCGGCAGGCCTGCATGACCGAGGTCGCGGCGGGGCTTCAGGTCATGCGGCCGCATGAAACGGGGGGCGGCGATGAACAGGCGTGATCTTGTCGTGGTCGGGGCCGGCCCGGCCGGCATGGCCGCAGCCGCCACGGCGGCGGAGATGGACCTTGGCGTCACAGTACTGGACGAGCAGCCCCGACCCGGCGGACAGATCTATCGCGATGTCGACCGCGTTGCCGGATTGCGTGGCGCGATCCTGGGCAAGGACTATACCCGCGGCGAATCGCTGACCGCCGGATTGCGCCACGCCGCCGTCGAGCACGTCGCGGGCGCCGTGGTCTGGGCCATCGAGGATGGCTTTCGGGTGTCCTATACCTGCGCGGGGCGCTGCGCGCAGATCGCCGCGGACCGCATCCTTCTGGCCACCGGCGCGCTGGAACGGCCGATGCCGCTGCCGGGCTGGACCCTGCCCGGGGTGATGACGGCCGGGGCCGGGCAGATTCTGCTCAAGCAATCGGGTGTCCTGGCGAGGAACGCCGTGCTCGTCGGTTCGGGTCCGCTGCTCTACCTGATCGCCGCGCAGATGATCCGCGCCGGCACGCCTCCCGTCGCGATGATCGAAACCCGGACGCGCGCCGACCTGATGCGCGCGGGGCGCCATCTGCGCGGGGCGCTGCGCGGCTGGCGGTACCTGCTGAAGGGGTTTGGGATGCTGGCCGAGATCGCCCGCGCCCGGGTGCCGCGCTTCACCGGCGCGACCGGCCTGGCGATCGAGGGTGCGGACAAGGCAGAAGCGGTGCGCTTCAACTGCAAGGGACGGACCCGGCGCATCGCCTGCGACACGGTGTTCCTGCATCATGGCGTGGTGCCGAACACGCAGGCCGGGCGGTCGCTGAACCTCAGCCACGTCTGGGACGCGGGACAGTCCTGTTTCGTCCCGGTCCTTGACGACTGGGGGCAAAGCGATGTGCCCGGCATCTTTGCCGCCGGCGACGGCGCGGGCATCGGCGGCGCCGGGGCGGCCGAGCATGCGGGGCGGCTGGCCGCGCTAAGGATAGCCGAGGATCTGGGCCGGCTCTCCGAATCCGAACGCGACCGGCTGGCCGCCCCGCTGCGAGAGGCCCGAACCCGGGAACTGGCCGCGCGGCCCTTTCTCGACAGGGCCTATCCACCATATGCCGAAGCCCTTTCGCCCGCAGATGCCACCGTCGTCTGTCGCTGCGAGGAGGTCACCGCCGGCGACATCCGTGGTTACGCAAGGCTCGGCTGTCTTGGTCCGAACCAGACCAAGGCTTTCGGGCGCGCGGGCATGGGACCCTGCCAGGGTTGCTATTGCGGGCTGACCGTGACGACCCTTCTGGCCGAGGCCAACCGCCTGACGCCCGACGAAACCGGCTACTACCGTATCCGCCCGCCGCTGAAACCGGTGACGCTGGGCGAACTCGCGGCGATGGAACGGGCCGCTTCGGACGCGGCCGGGTAGAAGACGGACACGATCGAACGGATCGAAACCAGCCAACGCATGAGCAGGATCGTCGAGCGCAACGGCGTGGCCCATCGGTGCGTGCCGGGGTGGCCGAACGAACCCGGGGCCGCCTTTCGCGAGTGAACTTCCCGCTGGCCGAAGCCGGCGTTCGCGCCGGCGCGTCCGATGACAGAAACCTGCGCCTTGCGGACGCCGCCCGGCCCGGTCGCAGCGGCCGGTTCTGCCGCCCGCTCCGGCCGCGACCGGACGGTTCGCGCCGCGTAGGGAGCGGCCCGGCATTCGCCCCCGGCCCCACGGTTTGGCCCTGTTCTTTCGCGGCGCGAGGCGCTATCGGAGGGCAGCACGATCATGAGGACCAGCGCCTTGAAGACAGCACTCATCACCGGCATCACCGGGCAGGACGGCGCCTATCTGGCCGAGTTCCTGCTGGAAAAGGGCTATGAGGTACACGGCATCAAGCGGCGCACGTCGCTTTTCAACACCGCCCGCATAGATCACCTGTTCGAGGGCGAGCCGGGCCGCTCGGGCCAGTTCCGGCTGCATCACGGCGACATGACCGACAGCTCGTCGCTCACGCATATCCTGCAGGTGGTCCGGCCTGACGAGGTCTATAACCTCGCCGCGCAAAGCCATGTCGCGGTCAGCTTCGAGGAACCCGAATACACCGCCAATTCCGATGCGCTGGGCGCGCTGCGGCTTCTGGAGGCGATCCGCTTTCTCGGGCTGGGGGACAAGACCCGATACTACCAGGCGTCGACGTCCGAGTTATACGGGCTGGTGCAGGAGACGCCGCAGCGCGAGGCGACGCCGTTTTACCCGCGCTCGCCCTATGCGGTGGCCAAGCTCTATGCCTACTGGATCACGGTCAACTATCGCGAGGCCTATGGGCTTTATGCCTGCAACGGCATCCTCTTCAACCACGAAAGCCCGATCCGGGGCGAGACCTTCGTCACCCGCAAGATCACCCGCGCGCTGGCGCGCATCAGGCTGGGCACGCAGGACGAGCTGCGGCTGGGCAATCTGGATGCGAAACGCGACTGGGGACATGCGCGCGACTATGTGCGGATGATGTGGCTGATGCTGCAGCAGGACCGGCCCGAGGACTATGTCATCGCCACCGGCCGGCAGTATTCGGTGCGCGAGTTCGTCTCGCGCGCCGCCGAGGTGCTGGACATGACCGTCAGTTTCGAGGGCGTGGGCGTGAACGAGGTCGGGCGCGACGCCGACGGCCGGGTGATCGTGCGCGTCGATCCGCAGTATTTCCGCCCGGCCGAGGTCGAGACGCTCTTGGGCGACGCCAGCAAGGCGCGCCAGCAGCTGGGGTGGGAGCCCGAGACCGATTTCGACGCGCTGGTGCGCGAGATGGCGCTTTCCGACCTGGCGGAGGCCGAGGCAGAGATGCGCGCGAAAGGCGGCGAATGAAGGTCTTTCTGACCGGCGGGCGCGGCATGGTCGGCCGCGCCATCCAGGACCATCCGGGCGCGGACGCACACCAAATCGTGGCGCCGGCCCGTACCGATCTCGACCTCGCCGACCGTCCGGCGGTGATGGCGGCGCTCAGGGCCGAGCAGCCCGATCTGGTCATCCATGCCGCCGGCCGGGTGGGCGGCATCCAGGCCAATATCGCGCAGCCGGTGGCGTTTTTGACCGAGAACATGGACATGGGGCTGAACGTCGTGCTGGGCGCGCGCGCGGCCGGGGTCATGCGACTCGTGAACCTCGGCTCGTCCTGCATGTATCCGCATGACGCGCCCAACCCCTTGCGCGAGGAAAGTCTCGGGCAGGGCGCGCTCGAGCCCACGAACGAGGGTTACGGCCTGGCCAAGCTCGCGGTGGCGCGGCTTTGCGCCTTCGTGGCGCGTGAAAATCCCGAACTGGTCTATCGCACGCTCGTTCCCTGCAACCTCTACGGGCTGCATGACAAGTTCGCGCCGGAGGTGTCGCACCTCGTGCCCGCGATCATCCGCAAGATCCACGAGGCCAAGGCGCGAGGCGCGGACACGGTCGAGATCTGGGGCGACGGCAGCGCGCGGCGCGAGTTCATGTTCGCCGCCGACCTGGCCGATGCCGTCTGGTATATGGCGGAACGCATCGACACGCTGCCCGATTGCCTGAATATCGGCCCCGGAGAGGATCATTCCATCGACGACTACTATGCCGAGGCCGCGCGCGCGATCGGCTGGGACGGCGAGTTCACGCACGACCTTTCGCGCCCCGCCGGGATGCGGCGGAAACTGATGTCGGTCGAGCGGCAGAGGGCGCTGGGCTGGGCGCCCGCGACCGGCCTGGCCGAGGGTATCGCGCTGACATACGCGCATTTTCTCGACCGACTGGAAAGGGGCGAGGCATGAGCGACGACACCGGCTTTCCGCTGGCGACATCGAGCTGGGATGCGCGCGAATACGCCGCCATCGACCGGGTGGTGAAATCGGGCATGTTCTCGATGGGGCCCGAAGTCGCGCGGTTCGAGCAGATGTTCGCCGCCGCGATGGGCAGCGCGCATGCGGTGATGGTGAATTCCGGCTCGTCCGCGAACCTCCTGATGGTGGCGGCGCTGCGGTACCATTCCCGCCACCGGCTCGAGGCGGGGGCCGAGGTGATCGTGCCGGCGGTCAGCTGGTCGACGACCTATTTCCCGCTGCACCAGTACGGGCTGCGGCTGGTGTTCGTCGACATCGACGCGCAAACGCTCAATTTCGACCTCGACGCGCTGGCGGCGGCCATCGGGCCAAAGACCCGCGCGATCATGGCGGTGAACCTGCTCGGCAATCCCAACGATTTCGACCGCATCGAGGCGCTGATCGGAGATCGCGACATCCTGCTCATGGAGGACAACTGCGAATCGCTCGGTGCCACCTATGGCGGCCGGCAGGCGGGCACATTCGGCATCGCCGGCAGCTATTCGTCGTTCTTTTCGCACCACATCGCGACGATGGAGGGCGGGCTGGTCGTCACCGACGACTACGAGCAGGAGCTCGGCCGCAATCTCGGCAC
>CAZNMK010000080.1:0-9405 GCA_964574045.1 uncultured Roseovarius sp.
TGCTTGACGTAGATCTCGTTCAGCCGCCGCTTGAGCTTGAGCGTCTCCTCGGCGTGGATCATGATGTCGGTGGCCTGTCCCTGATACCCGCCAGAGGGCTGATGCACCATGATTCGGCTGTTGGGCAGGGAAAACCGCATGCCCTTGGCGCCTGCGGCCAGCAGCAGCGAGCCCATGCTCGCCGCCTGGCCGATCACCAGCGTGCTGACCTTGGGCTTGATGTACTGCATGGTGTCGTAGATCGACAGCCCCGAGGTGACCACGCCACCCGGGCTGTTGATGTACATGCTGATTTCCTTCTTGGGGTTTTCCGCCTCGAGATGCAGCAGTTGCGCCACGATCAGGCTCGACATGCCGTCATGCACCGGGCCGCTGAGAAAAACGATGCGCTCCTTCAGGAGGCGCGAGAAGATGTCGTAGGCGCGTTCGCCGCGGCTGGTCTGTTCGACCACCATCGGCACCAGCGTGTTCATGTAAACGTCATAGGGGTGCTGCATCATCCGCCTGCCTGATTGATCTGTCCGAGCGTTACATTCGAGGTCTTGACCGAGTCTTAGTGTCGTGCTCGGGGGGCTGCAAGGGCCGCGGGCGAAACCGCCTTGCGGCGCATATCCTCCGGCGGCCTCGCGATCGGCGGGCGGCGATTTTCGCGGCCCCGGAAAGGCGCCGCGCGCATCCGCCTTTTGCACCTGGCGGCAAAGAGTATTAGATTGAGTCCAGAACCGCACGGATACACCGCAAATGGCACTTTCCGCACAGGAAACCGGGATCGTCCCCGAAAACCACCTCCGCATGGCCGAGAACGCGCGCGAGGCCACCGAATTCCTCAAGGCGATCAGCCATGAAGGACGGATGATGATCCTGTGCCACCTCGTCACCGGCGAGAAATCGGTGGGCGAGCTCGAGCACCTGCTTTCGGCGCGCCAGGCGGCGGTGTCGCAGCAGTTGTCGCGCCTGCGGGCCGAGGGGCTGGTGGTGCCCCGGCGCGAGGGCAAGGCGATCTATTACAGCCTGGCCGACGACCGGCCGCGCAAGGTGCTCGAAGTGCTTTACGACCTCTTCTGCCACGACGGCGAGGCGGGCTGACGCCCCGGCCGCGGCGCAACGCCATGAAGATCGCCACCGCAGCCTATCCCCTCGACGCGCCCCGAAGCTGGGACGACTATGCCGGCAAGATCGCCCGCTGGGTGGAAGAGGCCGCCGGGAACGGGGCCGAGCTGCTGGTCTTTCCCGAATACGCGGCGATGGAACTGGCGATGCTGGCCGGCTCCGAGACCGCCGCCGGCAACGAGGCCAGCATGCGTGCCGTCTCGGACCGGATCGGCGAGGCCGACGCGCTGCATGCCGGCCTGGCGGCACGCCACGGCGTCCATATCTGCGCGGCCTCGGCCCCGGTCTACGATCCGGCTTTCGGCCCCCGGCCGGTCAACCGCGCGCGCCTGTTCGCGCCCACGGGCGCGATCGGTGTGCAGGACAAGCAGATCATGACCCGCTATGAACGCGACGCCATGCGGGCGGTGCCGGGCGGGCCGTTGCGGCTGTTCGACACCGCGTTGGGAAAGATCGGCATCCTGATCTGCTACGATTCGGAGTTTCCCTTGTTCGGCAGGGCCTTGCGGGATGCCGATATCATCCTGGTGCCGTCCTGCACCGAGGCGCTCGCCGGCTATTCGCGGGTACGCATCGGAGCGATGGCGCGGGCACTGGAAAGCCAGTGCGTGACGGTCATGTCCTCGATCGTGGGTTCCGCCGCGTGGTGCCCGCATGTCGACGAGAACACCGGCCGCGGCGGCATCTTCGGCCCGCCCGATACCGGGTTTCCATCCACCGGCATCCTCGCAGAAGGCGCGCTCTCGCGCCCCGGCTGGACCTATGGCGAGGCCGATCTAGCCGCCATCGCCCGTGTGCGTGCCGACGGCCGCGTGCTCGGCCGCGCCCACTGGGCCGAGCAGGCGGGCCGCGACGGACCCGCCGCCGCCCAGTCCCTGCGCTGACAAAAGCCTTGAAAAACACGCCGAATGGGCGCATGTAAACTGCGTTCCGCAACCTGGCGGAATAACCAGCGAAGGAGAGATCATGGCCAAGGAAGATACGCTCGAATTTCCCGGTGTCGTGAAGGAACTCCTGCCCAACGCGACATTCCGGGTCGAGCTTGAAAACGGCCATGAGATCATCGCGCACACGGCAGGCAAGATGCGCAAGAACCGCATCCGCGTTCTGGCCGGCGACAAGGTGCAGGTCGAGATGACCCCCTACGATCTGACCAAGGGTCGGATCAACTACCGCTTCAAGTAGGCGCTCAGCGCGCCGATGAAACTGATCCTCGGATCGGCCAGCCCGCGCCGGCGCGAGCTGCTGGCGCAGCTGGGCGTCGTGGCCGACGCCGTGCGCCCGCCCGAGATCGACGAAACCCCGGCACGGGGCGAACTGCCCCGCCCCTATTGCGCGCGCGTTGCGCGTGAGAAGGCGGCGGCGGTCGAGGCCGGCGCCGACGACATCGTGCTGTGCGCCGATACCACCGTCGCGGTCGGCCGGCGCATCCTCGGCAAGCCCGCCGACGCGGCCGAGGCCGAGCGTTTCCTGCGCCTCATGTCGGGGCGGCGGCACCGCGTGATCACCGCCGTCGCGGTGCGCCGCGGCGCGCGCATGTGGCAGCGCTGCGTGGTGACGACGGTGCGGATGAAACGCCTCTCGGAGCCGGAAATCGCCGCCTATCTCGCCACTGGCGACTGGCAGGGCAAGGCCGGCGGCTATGCCATCCAGGGCCCCGCCGGCGCGCTGATCCCGTGGATAGAGGGCTCGTTCACCGCCGTGGTGGGCCTGCCGCTATGCGAAACCGCGGCGCTGTTGCAGGCAGCCGGCTATCCGCTGTGGCAGGTGGCCCGGTGAAGGGCGCGGTCATCGCCCTCGACACCCTGCAGGGCCGCGAGGCGGCGGCACTGATCGAGGACGGCCGCCTGACCGACCTGCTGATCGACGGCGACGGCCCGCGCCCGGGCACCATCTACCGCGCCCGCATCGGCCGGCCAATGAAGGGCCAGGGGGGCATGTTCCTCGACACCCCCGACAGCCCCGCCTTCCTGCGCCGGACCAGGGGGCTCGCGCCCGGTGCCGCGCTGCTGGTGCAGGTCACCGGCCATGCCGAACCGGGCAAGGCGCTGCCGGTCACGGCAAGACTGCTGTTCAAGAGCCGCTATGCCATCGTCACCCCCGGCGCGCCGGGCATCAACGTCTCGCGCCGGGTGCGCGACGACGACACGCGCGACCGGCTGCTGGGAATCGCGCATGCCGCGCTGGACGGACAGCAAACCGGGCTGATCCTGCGCTCGGCCGCCGCCGACGCGGGCGAGGACGAGGTCGCCGATGTCTTCCGCAGGATGGCGGACCTGGCGGCCCGGATTCTGGACGACACCGACGGCCCGCCCGAAAAGCTGCTCGAGGGGGACGGCCCCCATGCACTCGCCTGGCGCGACTGGACCGCATCCGCCACGCTGGCACAGCAACCGGGCGCATTCGCCGATTTCGGCGTCGACGATGCGATCGAGGCCCTGCGCGACCCCGAAAGCCCCCTGCCCGGCGGCGGCAGCATCGTTGTCGAGCCGACCCGCGCGCTGGTCGCCGTCGACGTCAACACCGGCGGCGACACCTCGCCCGCGGCGGGGCTCAAGGCCAATATCGCGGCGGCGCGCGAACTGCCGCGCCAGCTGCGGCTGCGCGGCCTGGGAGGGCAGATCGCGCTCGACCCCGCGCCGATGCCCAAGACGGACCGCCACGCGTTCGAGGTCGCGCTCAAGGCCGCCCTGCGCCGCGACACGGTCGAAACCGCCGCCGTCGGCTGGACGCCGCTCGGCCACTACGAACTGCAGCGCAAGCGCGACCGCGTGCCGCTGCGGGAGGTGCTGGAATGACCTGCCCGGTCTGCGGCAAAGGGACGATCCGCCGCTTTCGCCCGTTCTGCTCCAAACGCTGCGCCGACATCGACCTCGGCAAGTGGCTGAGGGGCGATTACGCCCTGCCCTCGCACGATCCCGAAGACGCCGAACGCGCGGCAGAGGAACTGGGCCGAAACGACCCCGAAAGGCACTGAAAACCGGCCCGATTTCCTCTGGACACCCCCGCGATGCTCGCCTAGAACGCCTGCACCCGAACGGCCCCGCGGCCGTTTCGCCCGTGCCCGGGTAGCTCAGGGGTAGAGCAGTGGACTGAAAATCCTCGTGTCGGTGGTTCGATTCCGCCCCCGGGCACCATTCAAACACTTGATATTGCTCGATATTCATTCTTGAGCCTCTCAGGGTTTGACAGTTTTCTTGAAGGGTTTGACAACTTTTGATCGGCGTTCGTTCTCCTTTTCGAGTGTTTCCATTGTGATCCGGTTGCGGTCGGCAAGGTTAGCAGACCGGGAATAGTGACGGGCCATCGACGGGGTTTTCTGCCCCAGCAGGTCCGCAATCTGGCGTTCCTCAAGCCCCGCCTCGCGTAGCGTGGTCGCAACGGTATGGCGCAGACCCTTTAAGGTCAGGCCCGGTTGCACCGCGCCCTCAGCTTCCAGCTTTTTCTTGAAGCGGTGCCAGACCGTCGAAAAACCGTCATAGGTCCAAGGCTTGCCTTTGGAATTGGCAAGGATCGTGATCGCGTCGTGCTTCGGTGCACGCGCCAATTCAGCTTTGAGTGTCGGGCCGATGGGAACCGGCGACGGGTTGCCAACGCGGCTATGGGAAGCCCACATAACGCCGTCCGCAATTTCATCACGGCGCAGCTTCAAAGCGTCGGATGGGTCAAGGCCGCTATTCATAATCAGCGCAATGGCAACCCGAACATGCGGCGCGGCCCGTTCCAGCACAACAGCGCGTTCCTCGACCGTCCAAGGCCGGTTGGCATAGGGCCGATCTTTCGGGCGCGGCTTGGGAATGACGCCCGCCGCATAGTCCCGGTCGATCAGCCCGCGCGGAATGGCATAGCGAAAAACTTGGCTCAGGAACGTGCGGACCATGTTTGCCCGCCGCCAACCGATTTTTTCCGCCGCCCTGTCATGGATACCCGCCACAAGGGGTGTCGTGATCGCGGAAACGGGCGTGTCGCGGATCGGGTGCAGGAAGTCAGCGCACTTGCGATAGTCGCGCTTGGTGGCGTCCGCCAGATTGCCAAAGTGCTCAGTCTGGAAATAGGCACTGACCAGCCCGCCAAGCGTTCCGGGCTTGGGGGCTTGCGCCTTCCTCGCCTCGGCAATCGCGGCGATGCGGGCGCATTCCGCGAAAAACTCAGCCGATCCCAGCGGGGTCTTTTCCAGGTCGATCTTGTGGCGCGTGGCGCGATGATAGCAGCGCGGTTTCCCGTGCCGGTCATCGAATATCTTGAAGCCTTTTACCCTGATCCGCGTCATTACAGCTTGCCAAGAATGGCGTCTTGCGTCGCCATCTCAGCCCCTTCCTTCATCGCATCAATCCACTTGTCCAGGTCGCGCTTGTCCCAAAGGATCGTCCCGGGGCGCATCTCGACCGGCTGGACCGGGCATGTCGCCTTGAAGTGTTTGACGGGCAGGCCGGTGTAGTCCGCCGCCTCAGCCTGTTTCAGCATCCGCTTTTCAATGACGCTGATATTGAGGTTTGCGTTAGCCATCGTCGCTTTCCCCTTGCGCCAGTTGAAAGCCGATCTCGAAGAATTGCAGGCCAAGCGTCTCGCGCGTCGTGCGAATATGACCCGTGATCTTCGGATGCTCGGAATTGTCCCACGGGTCGCCCCGGAACGGCGCGACAATCTCGCCAATCGGATTGCCGCCCTCAGTTTTCCAACTCACCAATTCCGCCAACACGTTGAAGTCATTGATTCGCAGATGAAAGACATTCTCATCGAACCAAGCGGCGGCACCCTCGACACCCAGCGCGCCCACGCGCCCGAACATGAAGGCCAAGACCTCTTCCAAGGTCTCGCCCTCAAAGATCGCTTCAAAGCGTTCTTGCCCGATATTCTCATACCAGGGCCAAGACTTCTTGAACGTGGGGCTATAGGGGATGCGCCCAAACCGTTTCACCCGCTCAACAGCCTGCCCAGGGGCGTCACTGGCCAGCAAGGCTATCGTGACGCGGGCCGCGTCCAGCGGTGTCATATGCGGGGCGTTGACGCCGCGCGCCCCCGTGGTGAGCAACCCGGCTTCCTTTAGAAACCGGGTGTAAGTGACCATGGTCTTGTGCGGAACGTCGAACGCACGGGCCATAGTCTCTATGAACGCAGCAGACCTCATGCGGCTATTTGTAGAGCATCCGAAAAGACTACGCAAGCCTTTTCGGATTTCTTCCACATAGGTAATTGCTACTGCGCCACTCTGCGCTGCATTAGGTCTTGCAAAGCCATGAGGCCCGCCGCGTCCCCCGATTGAACAAGGCGCACAGTCAGCCGCGCCCAAGCGACACGTTCGCCAAGTTCGCAGATGTTTCCGACCCGTTCGGCAAGGGCCGTGTCAAAGACCGCGTGAGCGTCACCGCCGCGCACAACATCGCGCACCGCCCAATCGCGCAGACCATCGGCCAAGCCGTTGTCGTTCTGCTGAACGGCGTAGCAGATCAGCATCATTGCTTCCTGCCGCTCCGGCTCAAGGCTGGCCATAACGTCCATCATCTCGGCAACCGTCAGGTCCATTTCCGTCATACCTCATTCCCCCAATCGACCAGCCGCAGGGCGTCAGACGGATCGACGCCCGCCTCTTTCGCTTGTGCCAGGGCCCCCACAATCGCCGTGATCGCCCGCGCCCGTCCGCCTGCATCGAAGGCTTGAAGGGGACGCATCACGTCCAGCGAGACCGCCGATCCCAGCTTGTCCGTCGCTTCCTCGGCAATGCCCGTGGCGATAGGTTGCAGCACCCATTGCGCCAGATGCCGTTGCGCTTCCCTGACCATCGGCCCGGTTGTGGCGGGCGCGGTCAGACCGGGCAGGACGCCAAAGGCCATGTTGATCGCATCCCGCGCCGCCGCCAGCGTCTCGCGCGTCATGCTCTTGGACAGGTCCGGGGAAAGATCGTGGGGCTTCCAGTCCTGCATCGGGGCCGGTCCACCCGCCGCCGCCACGTTGACGGATTCGCGGATCAGCACCTTGCCCCGGTTGCCTCGAAACCCGCGCGCCATCGCTTCCAGGTCGGTTTGCGGTGCCTCGGGGAACGGCACGATCTGACTGGCCAGCGGGGCCGTCTCATAGACCTCGGCAAGCGCCGTCTCGACCGCGTTCAACAGCCCCGCCGTCAGTTGCGCCCGCTTGAGCGGGGCCGTGCCATAGTAAGGGGCGGACACATCGCACCCGATCCGAAAGTGCAAGACCTCAGCCGCCAGCGCAGTTTCAGACCGTCCGCCGCCCGCCTCGGATACGGACACGCGGTATGCCGTGGGGCGTCCGTCGCGGGTGCGAAGATCCCAATCGGAACACGGGACGAGCCCCGCGTCACGGATCAGGAATAGCGCCTCGCCACGCAAGGCCAAAGACCGCGCGCAGAGCGTCAGGGACCGCCGGTCCAGTAGATCGGTGCCCGACACATCGGCAAGCCCTAGACCGCCCTCCCAGAGCGTCACAGCGCCTTGTGCCGTGGCCGTCAATTCGGCAATGCCACGCCGCCCGGAAACGTAGGCTTCCCGCGCTGCCATGATCTCAGCCGTGAAGCCCGATCCGCTGGACCGGGTTTCCTCAGCCGTCTTTCGCTTGAATGGCCACATGCTCAGGCCCTCCTTTTGTAAGGCCGCAGCAGGTCCGCCGCGCCGCTCAGTTCCATTGCGCGCGCCACCCAGGCCGGGTTGCGCTGATAGCTTTCCTCGATCGCGCCGCCCATGTTGACGGAATAGCTGGACACGCCCGCCCGATCCGTTGCGTCGGTCAGGTATTCGGCAAGCCGCCGGAACGCCTCAGAGACAGCTGCGGGAACGTCGCCGCCCCCCACGTCCGCCGTGATCCGATACGGACCGTCACCGGGCAGATCATAGCCGCCCCAGGGGGACGCCGCCGGGGTGCATTCCACCCATGCGCCGCTTTCCCAGACCTCGACAGCATTCAGGGTGGCGGGTGTCAACGGGGCTTCCCATGCGCCTTCCCCCTCGACCGTCCAAACCACTTCCCGCACCGTCCAGCGCATCCGGCAATAAGCCTCGATCCGTTGCCAGAGCGCCGCTTGACCCAGCATCGCCGCCGGGACGCTCAGGCCGGTGACGTTCGGATAGCTGGCCGGGATTGCCTCGACCTCTTTCAGTGTCACCGCCATGTCAGAGCCTCCACCTGTTGAGCGCATGGGCAAGCGTCCGATCCTCGACCGCCGCGCATGGAGTCCAGTTGCGCGCCTCGATCTGCGCTTGGGGATAGGCGGGTTTCGTCACGGCGCTGATCTCGATCAGCGCGTCGCGGCGCAGGATGTCATAGACGTTCGCGCCCTGAACCGGGAGCACGTCCACACGCGGAATATTCGCCGTCGCCCGGGCAAAATTCGTGTCTATTTCCGCGCCGCCGATAATGAGGGCGGATTTGAAACCGAATTTAGCCAGCGCCGCGGCCATGGGTTTGGTTTTGTGATCGCCCGCCTTCGCGTCGTCGATTACGATCAGTTTGCCTTCCGCAACCTTGGCGGAAAGCGCCGATCTCATCGCCAGACGGCGCACTTTTTTCGGCAGGTCCGTGGCGTGGGAACGCACGACCGGGCCGTGCACCACTGCGCCGCCAGTGTCCTGCGTACGCTTGAGGTCGCCGGCGCGGGCCGAGCCCGTGCCTTTTTGCTTCCAGGGTTTCTTACCCGTGCCCGTCACGTCCTCGCGGGTCTGCACCTTGTGCGTGCCGGCGCGGCGCTTGTTGAGCTGGTAATGCACCATCCTGTGCAGGATGTCGCGGCGGACTTCCACGCCGAAGATCCCGCTGTCCAGCGTGATTTCCCCGGCATCCTTGTTTTGCAGTGTTTTAACGGCGACTTTCATGATCAGTCTTCCTTCTTCTCTTCGTTGCCGGCGGGCGCGTCAGCTTCCTGCCCGGCTTTTTCCTGCTGCGCGGCTGCTTTTGCGGCGGCCTTTACCCCGGCGGGCAGCGGCGCGTCCTTCGGCAGCGGTTTTTTCACCGCGTCGGAAATCAGCACCCAGCCCTGTTTCGAGCCGGGGACGGCGCCCTTGACCAGAATCAGGCCGTCTTCCTCGTCGATCGCGACGACCTGGAGGTTTTGCATGGTCACGCGCTCATCACCCAGATGCCCGGCCATTTTCTTGCCCTTGAACACCTTGCCGGGATCCTGTCTCTGCCCGGTCGAGCCGTGCGCGCGGTGCGTGACCGAGTTCCCGTGGGAAGCCCGGTGGCCGGAGAAGTTCCAGCGCTTCATCGAACCGGCGAAGCCCTTACCGATAGAGGTGCCCGTCACATCGACGAACTGGCCCGGCACAAAGTGGTGGGCACCAAGCT
>CAZNMK010000081.1:0-214 GCA_964574045.1 uncultured Roseovarius sp.
CATCAGCGGCCCTCCGCCGTTGCGGCCAGCGGCAGCGAGACGCGGAAAACCGTCCGCCCCGGCACCGACGACACCGCGATCCAGCCATCATGTTCCGACAAGATCCTCGCCGCCAGCGCCAGCCCCAGCCCGGTGCCGGTCTCGCGCCCCGAAACGAAAGGGTCGAAGACGTCCTCGGCGATGTCCGGCGGCAGGCCCGGGCCGTCGTCGACGA
>CAZNMK010000081.1:224-5940 GCA_964574045.1 uncultured Roseovarius sp.
ACCTCGACCTGCAGCGGCAGCGACCGGCCCGGCCCCTTGTCCCCGCGCCGCCTGAGCGAGGGTTCGTAATAGGTGCGCAGGGCGATCGTGCCGCCGCCGGGCGGCGCCGCCTCGGCAGCGTTGCGGATCAGGTTGGAAAACACCTGCAGCAGCTGCTCGGCGTCCCCGCGCGCGGGCGGCAGCGACGGGTCGTAGTCCTCATCGATGCGCATATGGGCGGCCACCCCCACCGCCGCCGACCGCCGCGCGCGGTCGAGCACGTCATGGATGTTGACCGCCCCGAGCCGCGGCCCGGTGACGTTGCCGAACTGCTCGACGCGTTCAAGCAGGGCGACGATGCGGCGGCTTTCGCTGACGATCAGGTCGGTCAGTTCGCGGTCGCCGCCGGCGAGCGACATCGACAGCAGCTGCGCCGCCCCGGTGATGCCGGCCAGAGGGTTCTTGATCTCGTGCGCCAGCATTTCGGCCATGCCGATGGCCGACCGCGCGGCAGCCCTGACCGACTGGCCCTGGCCGACGCGGCCGGCCAGTTCGCGCGGGGAAATCAGCACGATCATGTGCCCGGCCCGGCCGGCAAGCGGCGCGATCTGCAGGTTGCACAGCACCGGCGCACGGTCGCCGGAGCCGATATCGCCATCGTTGACGAAGAGCGGCGCGCCATCGCGGCGTGCGCGCGCCAGCGCATCGTCGAGCGGCGCATCGACCGCCAGCCGGTCCCAGACCGGCTGTCCCGCCAGCGCGCGGGCCGACGCCATCAGGAACCCCTCGGCGGCGGGGTTGGCGCGGGCGATGCGGTCGTCGGCATCGAGCACCAGCGTCGGCACCGGCAGCGAAATCCAGAGCGCGTCCTCCTCCCCGCTCACGCCGCCGCCCTTTCGGTTTCGCCGAACGCCTCGGGCAGGAGCCGCAGCACCTGCGCCGGCACCGCGGCCGTCAGCACAAGGCGGCGCATCCCGGCAGCGGTGGCGGCACTGTCCATGTACCAGCCCAGGTGCTTGCGCGCGACGCGCCCGCCGAGCCCGGCGCCGTAAAAGCCCAGCATCGCCTCGTAATGCTCGGCCACCAGATCGGCCAGCGCCGCGCCATGCGGCACCACGGGCGCCGGCGCGCCAAAGATCGCGCGCGCCACCTCGGCCAGCAGCCAGGGCCGGCCCCGCGCCGCCCGCCCGATCATGACCCCGTCCGCGCCCGACAGCGCCCGCGCCCGCGCCGCGCCGCCCGGCCCGGCGATATCGCCATTGGCAACAAGCGGGATGCGCACCGCCTCGCGCAGCGCCGCGATCGCCGCCCAGTCGGCGCGGCCGGTGTAGAACTGGCACCGCGTGCGGCCGTGAACGGCGATCATCGCCACCCCCGCCGCCTCGGCCCGCCGCGCGATCAGGGGGGCGTTGCGGGTCGCGTCGTCCCAGCCGAGCCGCATCTTGAGCGTGACCGGCACATTGACCGCGCCCACCACCGCCTCGATCAGCCGCAGCGCACGGTCGAGGTCGCGCATCAGCGCCGAGCCGCTGGCGCCCGCGCCGCGCGCCGAGGTCACCCTCTTGGCCGGGCAGCCCATGTTGATGTCGACGATGCGCGCGCCCATGTCCTCGGCGATGCGGGCGGCCTCGGCCATCCAGTGCGCCTCGCAGCCGGCGATCTGCACCGCCGTGCCGGCCGCGCCCGCGGCCAGTTCGGCCTTTTCGCGGGCGCCGGGGCGGGCGGTCGCCATCTCGCGGCTGGCGATCATCTCGCTCACCGTCAGCCCGGCGCCGAAACGCGCCACCAGCCGGCGGAACGGCAGGTCGGTGATGCCCGCCATCGGAGCCAGAAAGACGGCCGGTTCAAGCACGGTATCGGCAAGCGTGACGGTCAAGCGCCCACTCCTTGTGCAGCGCCATCCTCTTTAGGCCCGCAGCGGCCAAAGAGCAACGGCTGCGCGGGTGCGCCGGCCCCGCCGCGGCTGCGTCAGGCATATTGCAACCGCCGGCCCGGCCAAGCTATCAGGACGCATGAACATCGCCGCCATCATCGTCGCCGCCGGGCGCGGCAGCCGCGCCGGGGGCACCACGCCCAAGCAGTGGCAGGCGCTGGGCGATCGGCGGGTGATCGACCGGACGCTGGCGGCCTTTGCATCGGTGGACGCGGTCGGGCGCGTGGTGGCGGTACTGCACCCCGACGACATGGGTCGTATCGCGCCGGAAACGGGGATCGAGACGGTCGCGGGCGGCGCCACGCGCGCGGCGTCGGTACGCAACGGGCTGGAACACCTGGACAGATCCGGCATCACGCATGTCCTGATCCACGATGCCGCGCGCTGTTGTCTGCGGCCTGTCCTGATCGGCCGGGTGATCGCGGCGCTACGGGACGGCGCGGTTGCGGCCGCCCCGGCGCTGGCGGTCGCGGATGCGCTCTGGCGGGGCGAGGGCGGCCGCGTCGCCGGCACGGTAGACCGGGACGGCCTGTTCGCCGCGCAGACGCCGCAGGGATTTGCCTTCGACGCCATCCTCGCCGCCCACCGCGCGCATGACGGACCCGCCGACGACGATGTCGCCGTCGCCCGCGCCGCCGGCATCGAGGTCGCCATCGTCGAAGGCGATGCCGACAACATCAAGATCACCCACCCGGGGGATTTCGCCCGCGCCGAAAGGATCCTCGCCGTGACGGACATACGCATCGGCACCGGCTTCGACGTCCACCGCTTCGGCCCCGGCGAAGCGGTCACGCTGTGCGGCGTTTCGATCCCGCACGGGCGCGGTCTGCAGGGGCATTCGGACGCCGATGTCGGGCTGCACGCGCTCGCGGATGCGATCTACGGCGCGCTGGCCGAGGGCGATATCGGCCGCCACTTCCCGCCCTCCGACCCGCAGTGGGAGGGCGCCGACAGCACGCTGTTCCTGCGCCACGCCGTCGGGCTGGCGCGCGAAAGGGGCTTTCGCATCGGCAATATCGACGTCACGATCATTTGCGAGCGGCCCAAGGTCGGCCCCCATGCCGACGCCATGCGCGCGCGCATCGCCGAAATCGCCGGAACCGAGATCGCGCGCGTTTCGGTCAAGGCCACCACGACCGAGCGTCTGGGCTTTGCCGGGCGCGAGGAAGGCATCGCCGCGCAGGCGGCGGTGACGCTGATAGCGGGATGAGGCTCTGCCATCTCGTCGCCACGGTCGCATATGTCGGCCGCCTGCACCCCGCGCCCGGCACCTGGGGATCGCTCGCGGCGCTGCCGATGGCCTGGGCGCTGCACGCGCTGGCGGGGCCGGGGCTGCTGGCGCTCGCGGCGCTCGCGGCCTTCGCCGCCGGCTGGTGGGCCACGGCGCGCGAAACCGCGGGCCGAGACGATCCCGACCCGTCCGAGATCGTCATCGACGAGGTCGCGGGCCAGTGGGTCGCGTTCCTGCCCGTTTCCGTCGGCGCGGCCTGGGCCGGCGCGCCGCTGACCCAGCTCTGGCCGGGCTGGATCGCGGCCTTCGTGCTCTTTCGCCTCTTCGACATACTCAAGCCCGGCTGGGTCGGCCGCGCCGACCGGCGCGGCGACGCGCGGGGGGTGATGCTGGACGATGTCATCGCGGGGGTGTTCGCAGCCGCTGGCGTGGTCGTGCTCGCCGCGCTTTCGCACGGGATCATGGCACTATGAACGTATCCGACCTGCTGCAACGGGCGCGCGATGCCGGCGTCGCCATCGTCACCGCCGAGAGTTGCACCGGCGGCATGGTGGCGGCGGCGCTGACCGACATCGCGGGGTCGTCGGACGTGTTCGAGCGCGGCTTCGTCACCTACTCGAACGCCGCCAAGATCGAATGCCTCGACGTTTCGCCGCGCACCCTGCGCGAATTCGGCGCCGTGTCCGAGGAAGTGGCGCGCGAGATGGCCGAGGGCGCGCTCAAGGCGTCCTATGCCGGACTCGCGGTCGCGGTGACCGGCATCGCCGGTCCCGGCGGATCGGAAGAAAAGCCCGAGGGGCGGGTGTGCTTTGCCGTCGCCATGACCGGCCGCCCGACCCGCAGCGAGACGCGGGACTTCGGCGCCCAAGGGCGCGAGAAGGTGCGCGCGCTGTCGCGCGATCATGCGCTGGGGCTGCTCGGCGCGGCGCTCGGGGCATGACCCGCACCCGGACCGCGCACAGGAATGCAGGCCTTTCGCCCGGCGGGCACCGCCGGGCAGCGCCCACGACGCACCCGACACACGAAGGGCGGGCGTACGGCACGACGCGGGGCGCTATCGCGCCCCCCTCCCGCGGCAGCCGTCCTCCATGGTGTGTCGCATCCAATCGAATTCATCCCATCCGGCCCGCTTGCGGGCCGGATATGCGCCCGCCCGCCCCACGGCGGGCGCATTCGCGCCCACCCGGGCGGCCGCATGCCCTCTGGTCACGGGCGAGTGAACCCGATCCGGTGCAATACGCTATAGGCACTGTCTCGCAGCGCCCACGACGCACCCGACCTAGCCGGCCAGTTCCGCCGCCAGCGCCGCGGGCTGTGCGGCATCGCAGAGCATGTCCCAGATGCGTGCCGCCCGGTCCCGGCCCAGCAGGCTTTCGGCCTTGGCCCGTACCCGCGCGCGCCGCGCATCGAGCCCCGGATCGGCGTCGAGGTCATGAAACAGCTCTTGCCCGGCGCCGTCCGTCAGCGTCAGCTTCAGCCGCGCCTGCATCTCGCTCAGCCCGTCATCCGCCCTCACCGTCACCCGGTCGCGCAGCGCCGCCACCGCCGGCGCGGCGCAGACGGCATCGCTGAAGCTCTCCAGCCGGGCGGTATCGTGGCCCGTCAAAGCCATCGCCAGTGCGGTGCGATAGCTGAACTTGGCCTCGAGCCCCGTCGCCGGGGCGGCGATGTTGCACACGCTCAGCCAGCGCGGATGGGTCCGCACCGCGATTTCCGCGATATCCCCCGGCGCGGCGTCGATCCCCCGCGCCGCCTCCAGCGCCGCGTGCAGGCCGTGACAGCAGGCGTGGAACTTGTGGCGCACGCCCTCGAACAGCCATTCATCCCCCAGCCCGTCGAAGGCCGACATCTCGCCCGCGCCGTGATGGGTGGGCCCGAACCCCTGCGGGCCGTCCAGCGCGGCGGGGTTGCTGACGAACCCGCGTCCCGCCAAGAGCGCCGCCTCGATCCCGTTCTGTGCGGCGATGCCGGCGTTCATCGGCTTGCCCATGGTGCCGAACTGCGACTTGAGGCCCGACGCCCGCGTCGCCGCCAGCCCCAGCGCCATTGCGGTCTGCTCCGGTGTCAGCCGCAAGAGCCGCGCCGCCGCCAGCGCCGCCCCGAACGCGCCGGCGGTGGCGGTCTGGTGAAAGCCGACCTGGTAATGGCCGCGCCCCAGCCACAGCCCGATACGCACGGATGCCTCTGCCCCCACAAGGCAGGCGGCCTGGAATTCCGCGCCCCCGGCCCGGCCCAGCTCGGCCGCGGCCAGCGCCGCCGGCACCACCGCGACCGAAGGGTGCCCGATATGGCCGAAATGGGTGTCGTCGAAATCGAGCGCGTGCGAGGTCGCGCCATTCACGAGCGCCGCCGCCCGCGCCGGCACCCGTTCCGGGCTGCCGATCAGCGCCGACTGCGCCGCGCCGCCCTCGGCCAGCGCCTGCTCGCGCAGGATGCGCGCCACCGGCTCGTCCGTCCCCTTGATGCCTACCGCCGCCCAGTCGAGCAGCGACAGGCGCATCACCTCGGCAGCAATGCCGCCGGGGCGGGCAGCATGGGCGAAATCGGCCAGTACTTGCGCCAGATCAGCCATG
>CAZNMK010000081.1:5950-6608 GCA_964574045.1 uncultured Roseovarius sp.
CTTCGCGCGGGCTTCGAAGGCGCGCACCACCCGTTTCATCGCCTCGTGGAAAAAGAGTTCCGCGGCCGATTGCAACAGCCGGCTGCGCAGCGCGAAATCGACGTCGAAATGCACGACGCAGCCGCTTTCGGCCTCCTCGAAGCGCCAGTTCGACTTCATGTATTCGAACGGCCCGTCGAGATATTCGGTCTCGATCACGCGGGCCTCGTCCCACAGCACGACACGGCTGCCGAAACGTTCGCGGAAAACCCTGAAGCTGATCACGAGATCGGCCTCCATCACCCGCGCGCCGTCGGCGCGCGGGGTCACCTTGCGCACCCGCGCGGCGGCGGTCCAGGGCAGGAATTTGGGATAGGATGCGACATCCGCCACCAGGCCGTACATCTGCTCCGCCGTCCAGGGCAGGTGGCGGGATTCGGAATGCGACGGCATCGGCGGGCCCCGTTGATTTGGATCGCGCGGTATTTGCGCGTGACAGTGGGCCGGGTTTTCGTAGACTGGTCCCGGAAAATCAAGCGGATACCCCTCGCATCCCGATGACCGACGTCCCCTATGTCATCGACCGGCTGATCTCGGCCAAGGAAATCGCCGCCCGGATCGAGGCGCTCGCGGGCGAGATCGAGACCGAATTCGCCGGCACGGACAAGCTGGTGGTGGT
>CAZNMK010000081.1:6618-9372 GCA_964574045.1 uncultured Roseovarius sp.
TATTGCGCGGCTCGTTCGTGTTCATCGCCGACCTGGTGCGCGAGCTGGGCCTCGATGTCGAGGTCGATTTCATCGAGACCTCGTCCTATGGCGACAGCACCCGGTCGAGCCGCGAGGTGCGTATCCTCAAGGATCTGCGCGGCGACATCGAGGGGCGCGACGTGCTGGTGGTCGAGGACATCGTCGATACCGGCCATACGCTGGCGCATGTGCTGACGCTCCTGCGCGCGCGCAAGCCGCGCAAGCTGCGCGCCATCGCGCTTCTGGACAAGCCGTCGCGCCGCGAGGCGCCGGTCGCGGCCGACTGGACGGGTTTCGAGATACCCGACGAATTCGTCGTCGGCTATGGCATCGACTATGCCCAGAGGAACCGCAACCTGCCCTATATCGGCAAGGTGCGGTTTGTGCAGACATGAACCCGCGCTGGCTGTTCCGGATGGCCAGGTGGGCCCATCGCCCGCCGAGCGCAAAGCGCGTGCTGCTGGTGCTGGGCATCGTTGCGGCCTGCCTCGCCATCGTCGCCGTCGAGCGGTTCGTCGGCTGGCCCGACTGGATGACGGTCGAACCGGCCGGCCGGCGCGGCTGGCGGCCGTGACGCCCGTCTCGATTCATGAAATCGCCTGCGCCCCGGGCCCCGAGCCGGGGCCTCGCCCCGCAGATGCGAGAGGCCCCGGCTCGGGGGCCGGGGCGCGGCGGCACCAGCCCGGGGCCGCGCGCAACCGGCGCTTGCGGTGCGCCCCCGCGCCGGGGTAGGCCAGTGCCGCATCCCCTGCCCCACGGGCCACAATGCGAGGCACGCCACCGATGATACCCACCACCTACCCGCCCAAGCCCGAGATCGCCCGCCTGACCGCGCGCATGCTGCTGGAAACCGCCGCGGTGCATTTCAGTCCCGCCAAGCCCTTCACCCTGTCGAGCGGACTGCCCTCGCCCACCTATATCGACTGCCGCAAGCTGATCTCCTTTCCGCGCATCCGCGCCACGCTGATGGATTTTCTCGCCGTCACGGTGCTGCGCGAGGCCGGCTTCGAGGCGTTCGACAACGTCGCCGGGGGCGAGACCGCCGGCATCCCCTTTGCCGCGCTGGTGGCCGAGCGGCTGGCGCTGCCGATGACCTATATCCGCAAGAAACCCAAGGGCCACGGCCGGGGCGCGCGAATCGAGGGGGTGATGACGCCGGGCCAGCGGGTGCTGCTGGTGGAGGATCTTACCACCGATGGCGGTTCCAAGCTGAGCTTCGTCGACGCCATCCGCGAGACCGGGGCGAGCTGCGCCCACACGGCGGTGATCTTCTACTACGGCATCTTTCCCGAGACCGAAAAAACGCTGGGCGATCACGGGGTTTCGCTGCATCGCCTCTGCACCTGGGCCGACGTGCTGGCCGAGGCCCGTGCCCAAGACGCCTTCGATACCGAGACGCTCGACGGGGTGGCGGCGTTTCTCGACGATCCGCACGGCTGGCAGGCGGCGCGGGGCTGACGCGGGCGTTGCCGGGGCGCATCGCTGCCCGGCGGCGCCAAACCACAAGATATTGCGGTCCTGCAACACGTCTCTTCAATATCCGGCGGAAATCTGTTATCCACAGACCATCCACAGAAACATACAAGTTGCGTGGCCGCGCCCGGCCTGGGTATGACGTGCCCACCGGCAACAGGGGAACGGGATGAACACCATAACGAGCTTCAACGCCACCGGCGCCGAGGCCGAAGGCGAGGCATCCCTGCCGCATTCCGTCGAGGCCGAACAGCAGCTGCTGGGCGCGATCCTGACCAACAACGACATCTACGACCGGGTGTCGAACCTGATCGGGCCGCAGCATTTCCACGAACCCGTGCACGCCCGCATTTTCGAGATCGCCGCGACGCGCATCGCCAAGGGCAACCTTGCCTCGCCGGTGACGCTCAAGGCGTTTCTGGAGGACGACGAGGGGCTCGGGGAACTGGGCGGACCGGCCTATCTGGTGCGCCTTGCCGGGGCCGCGATCAGCGCCTTTGCCGCGCGCGACTATGCGCAGATGATCTATGACATGGCGATCCGCCGCGAGCTGATCGAACTGGGCCACGAGATCGCCGGCCGCGCCGCCCGCGCCGATGTCTCGGTCGAGCCGCGCGACCAGATCGTCGAGGCCGAGCAGAAGCTCTATTCGCTCTCCGAGCAGGGCCGGGCCGAGCGCGGCTTTCAGAGCTTTCTGAGCGCGGTCAAGGACGCGGTCGACGTGGCCAATGCCGCCTATCGCCGCGACGGCGGGCTGGCGGGGCTCTCGACCGGGCTGATCGACATGGACCGCAAGCTCGGGGGCCTGCACCGCTCGGACCTCTTGATCCTCGCCGGACGGCCGTCGATGGGCAAGACGTCGCTGGCCACGAACATCGCCTTCAATATCGCCAGGGCGTATCGCCGCGGCCCCCTGCCCGATGGCGGCGAGGGCGCGATCGACGGCGGCGTGGTCGGCTTTTTCAGCCTCGAGATGAGCGCCGAACAGCTCGCTGCGCGGGTGCTGTCGGAGGCCGCCGAAATCCCGTCCGATCAGATCCGCCGCGGCGACCTGACCGAGGCCGAATTCCGCCGCTTCGTCGAGGCCGCCAAGACGCTCGAGGCCTGCCCGCTCTATATCGACGACACCCCGGCGCTGCCGATCAGCCAGTTGTCGGCCCGGGCGCGACGGCTCAAGCGCACCCACGGGCTCGACGTGCTGATCGTCGACTACCTGCAACTCGTCCGCCCCGCCACCGCCCGCGACAGCCGCGTCAACGA
>CAZNMK010000082.1:0-9323 GCA_964574045.1 uncultured Roseovarius sp.
CAGGCGCTGTATGGAGAGGATGTCATCTCGCGCATGACCGAGGTGCAGCGGGAGCCCGAAAGCCTGATCACCATGCAGCGGCTCCTGGTGGACGAACTCAACCGCCTCATCCGCGAGGGGGCCGAGGCCGCCGGCGTCGACGAGGGCGACATCGTGGATGCGGTCGCCGTCGGCAATCCGACGATGCAGCACATCCTGCTCGGCATCAATCCCGAACCCCTGGGGCGCGGCCCCTACCTGCCCGTCTTCAGCGAGGGCGCGATCGTCGAGGCGGCGGCGATCGGGCTTGCCACGGCGCCGCATTCCAAGGTCTTCGTGTTCCCCATGCCGGCGGGCTATATCGGCGGCGACACCATGGCGGCGCTGCTGACCCGCGGCCCCGAGTTCTATCGCGGCAAGCAGCTCCTGGTGGACATCGGCACGAACGGAGAGGTCGTTCTCGCCCATGACGGAGAGGTGGCGGCGACATCCTGTGCGACCGGCCCGGTCTACGAGGGCGCCCATATCCGCTGCGGCGTGCGGGCATCGCCGGGCGCCATCGAGCGTGTCTGGGTCGAGCCGAACGACCGCATCCGCTGGGGGGCCATCCCCGAGGCCGACGACAGCCGCGATCCCCGCCCGGTGGGCCTGTGCGGGTCGGGGGTGATCTCGAGCGTCGCGGCGCTGGTCGATGCCGGCATTCTCGGCGCCGACGGTTCCTTCGCCCCGGTCGGGGCGCATCCGGGCCTGCGCGCCAACGACGCCGGCCTGACCGAAGAGGTGGTCCTCGTGCCGGCGGGGCGGACCCGCACGGGACGCGACATCGTCTTCACCCAGAAGGACGTGCGCAACGTCCAGCTCGGCAAGGCCGCGCTGCGCGCCGGGATCGAACTCTTGCTGCACGAGAACGGCGTCGACGGGCTCGACCTGATCTATCTCGCCGGGACATTCGGCAATCATCTGGAACCCGAGGACATCCTCGGCATCGGGCTGGTGCCGCCGGTGCCCGTGAGTTCGATCCGCTCGATCGGGAACGCGGCCGGCGACGGCGCCCGCATGGCGCTGTTCGACGGCAGCCAGCGCCAGCGGGTGCTGAAGCTGGCCAGGCGGCTGCGGGTGCTCGAACTCTCGACCCAGTCGAGGTTCCAGGACGTCTTCGTCGCCAGCACCGAGCTGTCGTCCGACCCGCTGGACGTCGACGCCATCTGCGAGCGGGCGTAGCGGCCGGTGCGGGTTTCGGTTCCGTATCGCGGCGCGCCGGGGCGGGCATTGGCCGGCGCATCCTCGCGCCGGGTCTCCTGACATACTGGAAAGGCTCTTGCCCATGGCCCAGCTGTTCAGACTGTTTTCCAGAAAGGCCCCGGCCGAAACCGGCCGGCGCGGCGCGGCCGGGCTGGCACCCGCGCTGGACGGCTATTCCATCGAGGTCATGCCGCGCACGGCCGCCAGGATCGAGGATTTCAGGACGCTCCTGCCGCGGGGCACGCGTGTCTATGTCGCGCATATCGAAGGCACCCCGGTCGAGGACATGGCGGCGACGGTCAAACGCATCGCCGACGAGGGTTTCGCGGCGATGCCCCATGTCCCGGCGCGCCTGCTGGCCGACAAGGCGATGCTGAACGACTGGATCGTGCGCTACCGCGACGCCGGCGCGCGCCAGGCCCTGCTGTTGGCGGGGGGCATCGCCCGCCCGCACGGCGAATTCCGCGACTCGATGCAGCTGTTGGAGACGGGTCTTTTTGACAGGCACGGGTTCGAGCGCCTTCATGTCGCCGGGCACCCCGAGGGCAACAGGGACATCGACCCGGCCGGGTCCGACCGGAACGTGATGGATGCGCTGCGCTGGAAACAGAAATTCAGCGAACGGACCGATGCCGAGATGGCCATCGTCACCCAGTTCGCCTTTGAGCTGGAGCCGGTCATCGCCTGGGCCGGCCGGCTTTCGGCCGAAGGTATCGCGCTGCCCGTTCACCTTGGCATCGCCGGTCCCGCGAAGCTGCAGACGATGATAAAGTTCGCGATCTCCTGCGGGGTGGGGCCGTCGATACGGGTTTTGCAACGGCGGGCCAAGGACGTGAGCAAGCTGCTGATGCCCTACGAGCCGGACGAGATCCTGGCCGATTTCCTGCGCCACAAGGCCGCCAATCCCGACAGCAACCTGCGGAAAATCCATTTCTTTCCGCTCGGCGGCATCAAGCCAACGGTCGAATTCGCAAGAAGGCACAATGGCCCGGGGGACGGGGTATAGGGCAGGGGGGCGGCTGGCGGCCCGGCCCTGCGCCCAATGCCGCGCCAGATTAGACCAGTTATTGCCCCGCCCCCCAGGCCGGGGCCGCTATACCTGCGGGACGAGGCCCCGGGTCGAGCCAGGGGCGCGCGTGTTTGCGATTGAACGCGACATATCCTAGGCGCCCTTGCGCGCGCTCGATGCGGGCACCGCCTCGCCGGCGCGCATGAACATCTCGGCCTCGATCGTTTCGCCTGGCCGAACCACCACGAACTCCGAATTCCCCGAATCCAGCCGCTCGGGCATCGACAGGAGCGCGTCCAGCAGGCCGGTCGAGCCGATCACCTCTTCATAGGTCATGCCCCAGCGCTGGCCGCAGAAATCGGCGACCTTTCTGGCCATCGGACGGCAGAGTTCCAGCTCCTCGTCCGAAAACCCGACCATGCACAGCCGGCGGTAGTGGTGATATTTCACCTCGACGAGGTAGTCGGCGGTTTCCTCGTCGTAGTCCCTTACGTAGTCGAGGTAGTCGTGCAGAGGGTCGTCATGCGCCTCGAGCCAGCCGCGGGTCAGGTAGTAGGTGTTCGGATTGGCGAAGAAACGCTGTACATAACGCTGGTGGGAGCCGAGGAAGATCGCCACGCAGTCATGGGTGCGCGGCACCACCAGCGTGTGCTGGCCCGCGCGCACCCCCACCAGCCCGTTGCCGCACAGCCCGTAGCCGATGATGACGTTGCTCGGCCGCTCGATGCTGTCGAGTTCGGCCTGCAGCGCCTCCGCCAGCTTTTTCGGCGTGTTGTGCAGCAGGATATCGAGATAGGTCACCGGCATGCCGGCCGGCAGGCGCGGCGTCAGCAACTCCTGCATGACACGGCAGGAGACGACGACGGTCGGCCGCTCGTCACAGGTCACGGTGCGTTCTCCCTCTTTCTGTCGCCCAGCACCGCGCCCCGCGAAAGGGGCTGTACCAGCGCACGGTATTGCCGCAACCAGCCCTTTTCGGCGGTTTCGGGCGGGCCGGCAAACGATGCCAGGCGGGTTCGCAGAACATCGGCGGGGACATCCAGATCGATCCGTCCCTCCGTCAGGTCGATCGCGATGCGGTCCCCGGTTTCAACCGCCGCCAGCGGGCCGCCCTCGGCCGCTTCGGGCATGACCTGGCCGATGGTGATGCCGCTGTTGAGGCCGGAAAGCTCGCCGTCGGTGACGACCGCGACCGTGGCGCCGAACCCGGCCCCCACCAGGGCGGCCATGAAACTGGCGGCGAACACGGTGCCGGGGCCGCCCTTGGGCCCCAGCATGCGCAGGATCACCGCCTGGCCGTCGCGGATCAGCCCCTGTTCGATGGCGTCGATGGCGGCGTTCTCGTCCTCGAAGACGATCGCGGTGCCGTCGAAGCGGCGCACCTCCTGCGGTACCGCCGACAGCTTGACCACCGCCCCGTCGGGCGCGAGGCTGCCGCGGACGATCTGCAGGCCCGGCTCGTTGCGGAACGGGTCGGACAGCGGGCGGATCACGGCCGCGTCCGGGTCCGGCCGCGCGTCCAGCACGGCGCCCAGCGGCTCGCCCGATGCGGTCATGACCGACAGATCGAGCCGGTCGCGGAGCTGTTTCATCGCGCCGGCGACGCCCCCGGCGGCGGCGAAGGTTTCGATGCGGTCGGGTCCGTTGGGGCGGATGCGCGTGATCTGCGGCATGTCGGCCGCGGCCTCGAACTCGGCGATCGTGTCGATGTCGCATTCGGCCTCGATGGCGATGGCGGTGAGGTGGCGCACCGTGTTCACCGAACAGCCGATGGCGACCGCGGTGCGCACCGCGTTGCGCAGCGCGGCCGGGGTGAGGATGTCGCGCGGGCGCAGATCGGCGAGGGTCATGGCGACGATGCGTTCGCCCGCGCGCCGCGCATAGTCGGTCAGCGCCTCGCTGCCCGCCCGGATCGGCGCGTTGCCGGGCAGGGTCATTCCCAGCGCCTCGGCCATGCAATGCATCGAGTTGGCGGTGGCGAGCCCGGCGCAGACGCCCGGCCCGTCGATCGCGTGGCGGGTCATTTCCCTCAGGTCGCACAGCGTCATCCTGCCCGCTTTGACCGCGCCGACGCCCTTGTAGACCTCTTCGATGTCGACATGGCGGCCGCCGCAATCGGCGCCGAGCTGATAGCCGCATGCGACAACGATGGCCGGCACGTTCAGCCGGCCCGCCGCCATCAGCTGCGCCGGCGTGGTCTTGTCGCAGGACGCCAGCAGGATCATCCCGTCCAGTTGCGCGCCCTCGGCGCCGCCTGCCGCACCAGCAGGTCGCGCGACGGCATCAGGTAACGGCCCTGCTTGCCCGCCGAGGTGACGAAATCGGACGGGGCTACGGTGCGGATCTCGAACGGCAGCCCGCCGGCGTCGCGGATCGCCTGCTGCACCGTGACCGAAATGCCGTCGAGGTGCTGATAGCAGACCGACAGCCGGCTCGAGGAGTTGACGACCGCGATCTTGGGTTTGTCGAAATCCTCCTCGGCGATACCCATCGCCAGCCACTGCGCGCGGCGCACCGCCCATCTGGTGGTGCCCGGGGTGAAATTGCTGCGCAGGCTGCGCGTCATGGCCTCGCGATCCTTCACGAATCGAGCCTCGCGCCGTCGGCGTTCAGCCGTTCGCGGATGGCCACGCCGTCGAGGTCGCGCACGGACACCCGGTCGAGCGCGGCGATGGCGGCGGCGTGGCCGATGGCGTGCCCGTACGAGAAACACTGGGCGGTGACGCGGGCCGAGGCGACGGCCTCGTGCTCGGCCGACAGGCAGCGCCCGGCCGTCAGCAGCCCCTCGCCGCGTTCGGGCACGAAACAGCCGAAGGGGATTTCGTAGACGTCGTTCAGCAGCCATTCGACGCGGGGCCGCTCGCCCGCGTGCAGCTCGATCGGCCAGGGCGACCGGGCGATGCCGTCGCGGAACTTGGTGCCGCTCACCACGTCGCTGTTCATCAGCATCGCGGTGCCCCTGGCCTGGCGGGTCTGGCGCACGCCCACCTGCACGCCGGTATCGTTGACGAAGGCGTTCTCGCAGCCCTCGACATGGGTGCGGAAGAAGCGGGCATATTCGCGCATCTGGCGGCGGCCCTCGATCTCGGCCTCCGAGAAGTCGCGCCAGAGCGCCGCGTTCAGCTCGCGCCCGTCGGCGCCGGTGATGCGGGTGCAGTTGCAGATCAGCTCGCCCGGCCGGGGCGTGGCAAAGAGCCAGATCTTCTTGCGCGGCAGGTCGTATCCCTGCCTTGCCGCGTTCTCGATCATCTCGGAGACGTGCGGGGGCATGATCGTGTCGGCGCCGTAGGCGGCGGTCAGCCGGTCGGTGTCGACGCCCATCAGGCGAAAGATCATCGTCGGGTTCTGTACGGTTCCGTTGTCGCCCGTGAACGTCGCGAACCCCGCCATCGCCGCGACGTCGGCATCGCCCGAGGCGTCGATGGTGACCGGGGCGACGACCCGCAGCTTGCCCTCCTTGGTGTAGAGCTGCGCCCCCACGACCCGGTCGCCGTCCATCAGGGCCTCGGTGACCATGGCGTGATAGATGACCTGGATGCGTTCATGCGCCAGCAGCGTATCCGCCGCTTCGCGCCAGACGAGGGGGTCGTGAACGCGGGTGAAGGTCTTGCCGTATTGCACCGGCTCGCTGAGCCCGCCCTTTTCCTCCATCAGGGCGATGAACTCGTCGACGAAACCGTGCACCACCTTGTTGGGCGGTGCGGTGCGGTCGTCGGTCGCCTCGTAAAGGCCGCAGATCGTCCCCGACAGGCCCGCCACCGCGCCGCCGCCGCAAAAGCCGTATCTTTCGGCCAGCACGACGCGGCAGCCCTGGCGCGCGGCGGTGCGCGCCGCGGCAACGCCGGCCGCGCCGCCGCCGGCGATGAACACGTCGGCGCGGATGGTCTCGACGGCTCTGCTGTCCGTTGCGGATGCGGTGCTGGTATCGGTCATTTCAAGTTTGCTTCTTTGTCGGACTGACTGATCTGGTATAGTGGGGGCAACCCCCGCCATAGTTGATATGTTAGTTGCATGTCAGCGGCAGCATATGATATATCATGTGTGATGTATGCTCTGCATGTCAATCGCGGATCCGATATGCCGCCCCGCTACGGTTCGCATAAGGCAGAATGAAAGGGGCCCAAAGGGAGGAACGGAAAGATGAGAGTGATGAAACCATTGCTGGGTCTGGCCCTGGCCGCCATGACCGGCGTTTCGGCGATGGCCCAGGAGAACCACAGCTTCTCGATGGCGACCAGCTGGTCCGGCGGTCCCCTGATGGAGGTGGGCGCACAGGCCTTCGCCGACAAGCTGTCGGAGCTGTCGGACGGGCGAATCACGGTCGACGTCTATCCGGCCGGCACCCTCGGCCCGGGCCTGAAAGTGTCCGAAACCGTGGCCAACGGCGTGGCCGACATGGGCCACACCTGGGTCGGCTACGACTGGGGCAAGGACCCGACCGCAGTGCTCTTCGGCGGCTATGCCGGATCGTTCGACAGCGAACGGATGCTGCACTGGCTCTATCGCGGCGGTGGCGCCGAGATGTGGGCCGACTGGCGCAAGCAGGAGTTCAACCTGGTCGCGATGCCGCTTTTCATCCGCACCGCCGAGGTTTTCCTGCATTCGCGCAAGCCGGTCAGGACGCTCGAGGATTTGCAGGGCCTGAAGCTGCGGACAGCCGGCGCGTGGCTGGAAATATCCCAGGGCATGGGCGCCGCGCCGGTGACGATGCCGGGCGGCGACGTCTATACCGCGCTTGAACGCGGTGCCATCGACGCGACCGAATGGGGCACCTTGTGGGAGAACATTTCGCCCGGTTTCCACCGCATCACCAAATACGTGATCATTCCCGGCGCCCACCAGCCCACCGCGCCGTTCGAACTGCTGATCAACCCCGAAGCATGGGACAGCCTGTCGGACAGCGACAAGAACCTCGTGCGCGAGGCGGCGTTCGCGACCACGATCAATTCGTGGCTGACGATCGGCCAGGAGGATGCCCAGGCGCTCGCCTTCTTCCGCGAACAGGGCAACGAGGTGATCGAACTTGCCCCCGAGGTGCAGTACGAGGTGCGCGAGGCCGGTCTGAAATGGGCCGAAGGCATCGCCGCTGAAAACGAATGGTTCCGCAAGGTGCTGGATTCGCAGATCGCGTTTTCGGACCTGTGGAAGGATTCCGGCAAGTACCGGAACGTCAAGGTTCGCGCGGCCGAGTAACCGCGAATGAACTTCCTTGTACGCATCGTGGATGCGCTCACGACTTTTGTCGGGGGCGCAGCCGCACTGATCGTCATCCCGCTTGTCCTGGCCACCTGCTACGAGGTTTTTGCCCGTTACGTCCTGGGCGCCCCGACCATCTGGGCGTTCGAACTGGGCTACATCCTGATGGGGCTGCATTTCCTGCTGGGCGGGGCGATCACCCTGCTCAGGAACCAGCATGTGCGCATCGACCTGATCTATGCCCGGCTGTCGCCGCAGCGGCAGGCGCTGATCGACCTGACGCTCTATGTGACGCTGGTCATCCCGGCGCTGGTGATGATCAGCCTGCATTTCGGCGACTACATGTTCGATGCCTACGCCAGCGGCGAGACCACGGGCCAATCCGCATGGAACCCGCCGATCTGGCCCTTCCGCGCGATCATCCTCGCCAGCTTCGTGCTGCTGACGCTGCAGACGATTTCGGAATCGGCCAAGTGCATCCTGACCCTGATGGGTCGCCCCCTACCCGGAAAGGCTGTGTGACTTGGCCGCTATCCTGATGTTTCCGGCGCTGTTCGCGCTGATTTTCTTCGGCTTTCCCGTTGCCTTTTCGCTGTTGGGCGTCGCGTTCGGGTTCGGGCTCTATGCCTTCGGCGACGCGGTGTTCTTTCAATTCATCCAGAAGATCGAGGATGTGGCGTCGAACTTCGTGCTGGCGGCGGTGCCGCTCTTCGTGTTCATGGGGGCGATGCTGGAACGCTCCGGCATCGCCGAGCAGTTGTTCAACGCCGTGCACCTGTGGACCCGCCGCCTGCCCGGCGGGCTGGCGGTGGGCACGGTCATCATGTGCATCATCTTCGCCGCCTCCTCGGGGGTGATCGGCGCGACCGAAACCGTCGTCGGCCTGCTGGCGATCCCGGCGATGATGCGGCACAAGTACTCCAACTCGCTGATCTCGGGAACGATCTGCGCGGGCGGGTCGCTGGGCACGATCATCCCGCCGTCGGTGGTGGTGGTCGTCATGGGCCCCATCGCCAACGTGTCGATCGGCGACCTGATGGTCGCGATGATCTTTCCCGGCCTGATCCTGTCGGCGCTCTACATCCTCTACATCGTCGGGCTGTGCATCCTGAACCCCTCTGCCGGGCCGCGCAGCGAACCGGGGCCGGACGACCCGTCCTTCGGACAGAAGCTGATCATCACCTTCAAGGCGCTGTTGCCGCCGCTGCTGATGATCTTCGCGGTGCTGGGGTCGATCATGCTCGGCTGGGCCGCCCCGACCGAGGCCGCCGCCCTGGGCGCCGCGGGCGCGTTCGTGCTGACCGTTCTTTACGGCCGCTTCACCCTGAGGTCGTTCTGGGAAGCGCTGATGAAAACCCTGACGGTCACCTCGATGATCATGTTCATCCTGCTGGCGGGCAGCCTGTTCACCGGGGTATTCGTCGGCAACGGCGGCATGCGGGCGATCCGCGATGTGCTGTCGGTGATGGATCTGGGGTACTGGGGCATCCTCGTGGTGTTCCTCGGCATCATATTCATCGCCGGGTTCTTTCTCGAGTGGATATCGACCCTGCTGATCTTCCTGCCCATTTTCATGCCCTTCGTGCTCGCCTCGGGGATGGAGCCGGTGTGGTTCTGCATGCTGGTGCTGATCATGATCCAGACCGGCTATCTCACGCCGCCGATGGCGCCGGCGATCTTCTACCTGCGCGGCGTCGCGCCGGAGGAGATAACCCTGCGCCAGATGTATCGCGGAGTGGTGCCGTTCATCGCCATCCAGATCGTCGCGCTGATCATCGTGGCGGCATTTCCGCAGCTGGCGCTGTGGCTGCCCGAACAGCTCTTGGGGTTCTAGATCAGCTCGCGTTCAACCGGGCACATGCGCGCGCCCCCGTCACGCCTGAGGCGTGCCTGCGGC
>CAZNMK010000083.1:0-5470 GCA_964574045.1 uncultured Roseovarius sp.
CCGGCAGAAGGAATTCGAGGAGCGCACCAACCTCTTCATGACCGCGCTCGACCTCGACGAGTTCTTTGCCCAGCTGCTGGTGTCGGAAGGCTTCACCAACCTCGAGGAGGTGGCCTATGTCGAACAGGACGAACTGCTGACGATCGACGGCATCGACGAGGATACCGCCCAGGAGCTGCAGGCGCGGGCGCGCGACGTGCTGGACGCGCAGGCGCAGGCGGCGCTCGAGGAGGCCCGCGCACTGGGCGCCGAGCAGAGCCTCATTGATTTCGAGGGGCTGACACCCCAGATGGTAAAGGCACTGGCCGAGGACGGCGTCAAGACGCTGGAGGATTTCGCCACCTGCGCCGACTGGGAGCTGGCCGGAGGCTGGACCACGGTCGACGGCGAGCGGGTCAAGGACGACGGGCTGCTCGAACCCTTCGACGTTTCCCTGGAAGAGGCGCAGAACATGGTGATGACCGCCCGGGTGATGCTGGGCTGGGTCGACCCCGAAGACCTGGCCGGCGGCGCCGAAGAGACGCCGCAAGCCGCCGCAGAGGAGGGCGGGGCCTGATCCCTCGGGCCTCGCGCAAGGCACCCAATGGGTCGCGGAGGGCACCCCAGGGACCGAAGTGAGGGTCCGCAGCGCAAATGCATCGCGACGGGCGAGGTGCATCCCGTCGCGGCGCTTTTGCGTTTCGTGATAGACCCCGACGGCAAGGTCGTTTTCGATGTCGCCGGCAAGCTGCCCGGGCGCGGTATCTGGGTGCTGGCCGAGCGTGCGGCGCTCGAGCGCGCAGTGACGAAGAACCTCTTTGCCCGCGCCGCGAAACAGCCCGCGCGCGTGCCCGAGGGGCTGGTGGCATTGGTCGAGGCGCAGCTTGCCGAGCGCGTCGTCAGCCTTGTCAGCCTCGCCCGCAAGGGCGGGCAGGCAGTGGCCGGGTACGAAAAGGTCAAGGACCGGCTCGCGCGCGGGGACGCCCGCGTCCTGATCCAGGCCAGCGACGGTTCGGAGCGCGGCAAGTCCAGGCTCAGCACGCCGCCCTATGGCCGTTTCATCGGCTGGCTGACCTCGGGCGAGCTGGGCCGCGCCTTCGGCCGGCAAAGCACCATCCATGCCGCCTTGGGGGATGGAGGT
Organism: uncultured Roseovarius sp.; assembly: GCA_964574045.1. GTDB lineage: Bacteria > Pseudomonadota > Alphaproteobacteria > Rhodobacterales > Rhodobacteraceae > Roseovarius. Next base: position 1,121 of record CAZNMK010000083.1, read on the forward strand.
TTGGTGCAACGTGTTGTAGAGGATGCCGCGAGGCTTAGGGGCCTGCGCGTCTCGGACGGCGAATTCGGACGCCGGAAAGGAAAGAAGACCAGATGAGCGACAACGACGGCAAGAAAACTCTGGGTGTGCGTGGCGGTCCCCGGTCGGGGAACGTGAAGCAAAGCTTCAGCCACGGCCGCACCAAGAACGTCGTGGTGGAGACCAAGCGCAAGCGCATCGTCAAGCCCAAGCCGGGCGCCGCGCCGCGCGGCCCCGCGCCGGGGGCCGGTCAGACCTCGTCCGAGGGCGCCGCGCGCCCCGCCGGGATTTCCGACGCCGAGATGGAGCGCCGGCTGAAGGCGCTGCAGGCCGCCAAGGAGCGCGAGGCCGAAGAGGAAGCGCGCCGCGAGGCCGAGGAACAGGCCCGCGAGGAGGAAAAGCTCCGCCGCCGCCAGGAGGCGGAGGAAAAGGAGCGCGAGCAGCGCGAGGCCGAGGAACGCATGCGCGCCAGGGCCGAGGAGGAAGAGCGCCAGCGGATCGAGGCCGAAGAGGCCGCGCGCCGTGCCGCCGCCGCACCGGCCGAAGAGGCGCAGCCGGCGCAGCGCGCGCCCGCGAAACAGCCGCCGCGGCGCGAGGAGGCCGCCGACCGCGACCAAAAGGGCCGCCCTCGCGGCAAGGGTCGCGATGATGGCCGCCGTTCGGGCAAGCTGACGCTCAACCAGGCGCTTTCGGGCGGCGAAGGCGGGCGACAGCGGTCGATGGCGGCGATGAAGCGCAAGCAGGAACGTGCCCGGCAAAAGGCGCTGGGCGGGCACGAGGCGCGCGAAAAGGTCGTGCGCGACGTGCAGCTGCCCGAGGCGATCACCGTGGGCGAACTGGCCGTGCGCATGGCCGAGCGCGTCGCCGACGTGGTCAAGGCTCTGATGCAGAACGGCATCATGGCCACGCAGAACCAGACCATCGACGCCGACACCGCGGAACTGATCATCGAGGAATTCGGCCACCGGGTGACGCGGGTTTCGGACGCCGATGTCGAGGACGTGATCGACCAGGTCGAGGACAAGCCCGAGGACCTGCGCCCGCGCCCGCCCGTCATCACCGTGATGGGCCATGTCGACCACGGCAAGACCTCGCTTCTGGATGCGATCCGCAATGCCAAGGTGGTCGAGGGCGAGGCCGGCGGCATCACCCAGCATATCGGCGCCTACCAGATCACGACCGACAGCGGCGCGGTGCTGACCTTTCTCGACACCCCGGGCCATGCGGCCTTTACCTCGATGCGCGCGCGCGGCGCGCAGGTCACCGACATCGTCGTGCTGGTGGTCGCGGCCGACGATTCGGTGATGCCGCAGACCATCGAGGCGATCAACCACGCCAAGGCGGCCAAGGTGCCGATGATCGTGGCGATCAACAAGTGCGACAAGCCCGAGGCGAACCCCGACAAGGTGCGCACCGAGCTGTTGCAGCACGAGGTGATCGTCGAGGCGATGTCGGGCGAGGTGCAGGATGTCGAGGTCTCCGCGACGACGCGGCAGGGGCTCGACGATCTGCTCGAGGCGATCGCGCTGCAATCGGAAATTCTCGAACTCAAGGCCAATCCCGACCGTGCCGCCGAAGGCGCGGTGATCGAGGCGCAGCTCGATGTCGGGCGCGGCCCCGTGGCCACCGTCCTGGTCCAGCGCGGCACGCTCAGGCAGGGCGATGTCTTTGTCGTCGGCGAGCAGTTCGGCAAGGTCCGGGCGCTGATCAACGACCGCGGCGAGCGGGTCAACGAGGCCGGGCCGTCGGTGCCGGTCGAGGTGCTGGGCCTCAACGGCACGCCCGAGGCGGGCGACGTCCTCAACGTGGTCGAGACCGAGGCGCAGGCGCGCGAGATCGCCGAGTACCGCCACAACGCGGCCAAGGAAAAGCGCGCCGCCGCCGGCGCCGCGACGTCGCTGGAACAGCTGCTGGCGCAGGCCAAGGAAAGCGAGAACGTCAAGGAACTGCCGATCCTGGTCAAGGCCGACGTGCAGGGCTCTGCCGAGGCGATCGTGCAGGCGATGGAAAAGATCGGCAACGACGAGGTGCGCGTGCGGGTGCTGCACTCGGGCGTCGGCGCGATCACCGAATCCGATATCGGCCTCGCCGAGGCATCGGGCGCGCCGGTCTTCGGCTTCAACGTCCGGGCCAACGCGCCGGCGCGCAGCAGCGCCAACCAGAAGGGCGTGGAGATCCGCTATTACAGCGTCATCTACGACCTCGTCGACGACGTCAAGGCGGCGGCGAGCGGCCTGCTTGGCGCGGAAATCCGCGAGAACTTCATCGGCTACGCCGAGATCAGGGAAGTCTTCAAGGTCTCGGGCGTCGGCAAGGTGGCGGGCTGTCTGGTTACCGAGGGCGTGGCGCGGCGTTCGGCCGGCGTTCGCCTCCTGCGCGACGACGTCGTGATCCACGAGGGCACGCTGAAGACGCTCAAGCGTTTCAAGGACGAGGTCGCCGAGGTCCAGTCGGGCCAGGAATGCGGCATGGCGTTCGAGAACTACGACGACATCCGCCAGGGCGACGTCATCGAGATATTCGAACGCGAAGAGGTCGAACGCGAACTGCAGTAGCGCGTGCCGGGGATTGCGGCAAACGGCCAGCGGCGCCCGCCTCGGCCGGCGCTTGCCGCGCCCGGCCGCAAGTGCCCGTCCCGGACCCGATCCGGGACCACGTTCGACCGGGCAGAGGCCCCGGCTCGGGGGCCGGGGCGGGCGTTCTCGAACGTATGCGGTGCGCGCCGGCGCGCGCGGCTCAGGCGGCGCGGCTGACCGGCCGGCCCGTATAGATCTTGTCGCCGACCCTGACGCGGTGATGCCCGTTCGGCAGGGCGCCGGCAAAGACCCCCTGAACGAATACGCAAGTGCCGATCATGATGGTATGCAGCATGTCAGTCGTCCCCCAACCACGCCCTATACCATGATTCGGTTGAATTGACTAAAATTCGATTAACCTTGGAGCGAGTTCACAGCCAGTCGCGCAGGATCGGGATCAGCGGGATGTCGGCGGGCGGCATCGGATAGTCGCGCAGCCGCTCGGGGCGTACCCATTTCAGCGCCTGCCCCTCGCGCGATTGCGGCGTGCCCTGCCACTTGCGGCAGGCAAAGAGCGGCATCAGCAGGTGGAAATCCGCGTAGCCGTGGCTGGCAAAGGTCAGCGGCGCCAGGCAGCTGGCCCAGGTGTCGATACCCAGCTCCTCGTGCAACTCGCGGATGAGCGCCGCCTCGGGCGTCTCGCCGGGTTCGACCTTGCCGCCGGGAAATTCCCACAGGCCCGCCATCGGCTTGCCCTCGGGCCGCCGGGTCAGCAGCACGCGGCCGTCGACGTCGATCAGCGCGACGGCCGAGACCAGCACGGTTCTCATGGGCGCAATCCCGGACGGAATACCGGTGCCCGCTTTTCCTGCGATTGCCTCCGCGTCATGACCGGTAATCGGCGTTGATGTCGATATAGCCGTGGGTCAGATCGCAGGTCCACACCATCGCGCGCCCGCCGCCCAGGCCCAGATCGGCATGAATCGCGATCTCGGGGTTCTTCATGTAGCGCGCGGCGTCTTCCTCGCGGTAGTCGGGGCTGACCCAGCCGTTGCACGCGACGGGTATGTCGCCGAACCAGATCGCCAGCGTGTCGCGGTCGGCGGGCGCGCCGGATTTGCCTACCGCCATGACGATCCGGCCCCAGTTGGGGTCTTCGCCGGCGATCGCGGTCTTGACCAGCGGCGAATTGGCGATGGCCAGAGCATGGGTGCGGGCGTCGGCGTCGCTCGAGGCGCCGGTGACCGACACGGTGACGAACTTGGTCGCGCCCTCGCCGTCGCGCACGACCTGCTGCGCGAGGTCCAGCATCACCCGGCGCAGCCCTTCCATGAAGGCCATGCTGTGTTCGGTCACGCGGATGCCCGAGGCACCCGTGGCCGCCACCAGCAGGGTGTCGGAGGTCGAGGTGTCGCCGTCGACGGTGATGCAGTTGAAGGTGGTCTCGTTCAGCGCCGAGACCAGCGATTGCAGGATCGGCCGCTCGACGGCGGCGTCGGTGAAGATGTAGACCAGCATCGTCGCCATGTCCGGAGCGATCATGCCCGACCCCTTGGCGATGCCGGCGATGCGCACCGGCTGGCCGTCGATCTCGACCGTGGTGCCGGCGCCCTTGGGAAAGGTGTCGGTGGTCATGATCGCCCGCGCCGCCTGTTCGATGGCGCCGGGCGACAGGTTGTCGCGCAACTCCGCCAGCTTTGCCACGATCCGCTCATGCGGCAGCTTTTCCCCGATCACGCCGGTGGATGACGAGAACACCCGCGCCTCGGGCACGTCCAGGGTTCTCGCCACCGCCGCCGTCACCGCGCGCAGCGCG
>CAZNMK010000083.1:5480-8862 GCA_964574045.1 uncultured Roseovarius sp.
CGCCGTGCCGGCCGGTAAAGGCGTTGGCATTGCCGGAATTGACGACGATCGCGGCGCCGGCCTCGGAATGAAAGCCGATCTTCTTCTGACAGTCGAGCACCGCCGACGACCGCGTGGCCGACCGGGTGAACACCCCGGCGATGGCGGTGCCGGGGGCGAGCCGGGCCAGCATCACATCGGTGCGCCCGGCATAGCGCACCCCCGCCTGGGCGGTGGCGAAACCGACCCCGCCGATCTCTGGCAGGGCGGGGAAGCTTTCGGGCGCCAGGGGCGAACGCTTGGTCACGGCGGCCATGATCAGTTTTCCAGAATGCTGCTGTCGTTGATCGTTTCGGGGTCGATGCCGGCGGTGTCGGCGCGGTCGATGGCGGCGGCGGCGGTCAGTTCCTCCAGCCGGGCGGTCACGGCGAGGGTGTGCAGCTGGTCTTCCAGCTCGGGGCGCACGGTTTCGAAATCGGGGCGCTCGCGCTTGCGGGTCTCGGCCAGTTTCACGACATGCCAGCCGAACTGGGTCTGGACCGGGGCCGATACCTCGCCGGGTTCCAGCGCGGCGACGGCATCGAAGAATTCGCCGACCATGTCGCCGGCGCCGAACCAGCCCAGATCGCCGCCCACCGTCGCCGACGGGCCGGTCGAATTCTCGCGCGCCAGCTCGGCGAAATCGGCGCCGCCGGTCAGCTCGGCGATCAGCGCCTGGACCTCTTCCTCGGTCTCGACCAGGATGTGCGAGGCGCGGTATTCCATCTCGTCCGTGTCGGCCGGGTACTGTTCGTCATATGCGGCCTGCAGCGCCGCCTCGTCGATGCCCTTTCCCACCACCCCGGCGATGGCCTCGCCGGCGATGACGGCGCGGCGCTCGTTCTCGAGCAGGATTTCGCTCCGGCGCGAGAGGTCGCCCTCGAAGGACTGCATCAGCAGGGTTTGCTGGATGAGCTGGTCGAGGATGCCCTGAAACAGCATCTCGGCGGGAAACTGGTCGTATTGCGGCGGCAGTTCGGCCCTGAGCGCGACAACGTGGCCGAGCGTGATCTCGGTGCCGTTGACGGTGGCCAGGACCGCGGCCGGATCGGGCGCGTCCTGGGCCCGGGCGGCAGGGGCGGCCATCGCCGCCGCAGTCAGTGCGGCGGCAAGGAAGGAACGGAGGGGCATGGGCATGATCTGTCCTTTGCTGGCCGGCGCCCGGCGCGGCGGCCTGTTGACGTTGACACTCTTTCGGCGGGCCCTTACATCGCCTTGGCAAGGTGGCAGGACCGCCCTTCTGGCCCCGTTCTAGGGGTGTGCCGGGGCCGGGGCAAGCGATTGCCTGTCGTGTCCCCACCAATGACCGGAACGGACAGAACATGCTGGGTATCAAGACCGCCGCGCGAAAGATTTTCGGCACCCCCAACGACCGCAAGGTCAAGGCGATGCGGCCGCTGATCGAAAAGATCAACGCGCTCGAGCCCGAATACGAGGCCCTCGACGACGCCGGCCTGATCGGGCGGACCGAAAGCTTCAGACAGCGGATCGCCGGCGGCGAGAGCCTGGACAGCCTGCTGCCCGAGGCATTCGCCAACTGCCGCGAGGCGGCGCGCCGGGCGCTGGGTCTCAGGGCGTTCGACGTGCAGCTGATGGGCGGCATATTCCTGCACCGGGGCGACATCGCCGAGATGAAGACCGGCGAGGGCAAGACGCTGGTCGCCACCTTTCCGGCCTATCTCAATGCGCTCACGGGCAAGGGCGTGCATATCGTCACCGTCAACGACTACCTGGCCAAGCGCGACGCCGAATGGATGGGCAAGGTCTATGGCGCGCTGGGCCTGACCACCGCCGTGATCTATCCGCAACAGCCCGAGGCGGAAAAGAAGGCCGCCTACGGCGCCGACGTGACCTATGCCACCAACAACGAGCTGGGTTTCGACTATCTGCGCGACAACATGAAATCGTCGCTATCGGAGATGAACCAGCGCGGCCACAACTTCGCCATCGTCGACGAGGTCGACTCGATCCTGATCGACGAGGCGCGTACGCCGCTCATCATCTCGGGCCCGGCGCAGGACCGCAGCGATCTCTATGTCGCCATCGACAAGCTCATTCCGGCGCTGACGGACGAGCATTTCACCCTCGACGAGAAGTTGAAGAACGTGACGCTGACCGACGAGGGCAACGAGTTTCTCGAAGGCGCGCTGGCGGAGGCCGGCATCCTGCCCGAGGGCCAGTCGCTCTACGAGCCCGAAAGCACCACCATCGTGCACCATGTCAACCAGGGTCTGCGGGCGCACAAGCTCTTCCTGAAGGACCGCGACTATATCGTGCGCGACAACCAGGTGATGCTGATCGACGAGTTCACCGGCCGGATGATGCCGGGCCGGCGGCTGTCGGAGGGGCTGCACCAGGCCATCGAGGCCAAGGAGGGCTGCGACATCCAGCCCGAGAACGTCACCCTCGCGCAGGTCACGTTCCAGAACTATTTCCGCCTCTACGGCAAGCTCGCCGGCATGACCGGCACCGCCGCCACCGAGGCCGAGGAATTCGCCGAGATCTATGGCCTCGGCGTGGTCGAGGTGCCCACCAACCTGCCCATCGCGCGGATCGACCAGGACGACGCCGTCTATCGCGGCCAGAAGGACAAGTACGAGGCCATCATCGAGGCGATCAGGGCGGCGCACGAAAAGAAGCAGCCGGTTCTGGTCGGCACCACCTCGATCGAGAAATCCGAGATGCTGAGCGCGCTGCTGCAAAAGGCCGGGGTGCCGCACAATGTCCTCAACGCTCGTCAGCACGAACGAGAGGCCCAGATCGTCGCCGACGCCGGCAAGCTGGGCGCCGTCACCATCGCCACCAACATGGCCGGGCGCGGCACCGACATCAAGCTGGGCGGCAATGTCGATTTCAAGATCATGGAGGCGATCGCGGCCGAGCCCGACGCCGACCCCGAGGTCATCCGCCAGCGCATAGAGGCCGAGCACGCCGCCGACGAACAGGCGGTGATCGACGCGGGCGGCCTTTTCGTGCTGGGCACCGAACGCCACGAGAGCCGGCGCATCGACAACCAGCTGCGCGGCCGCTCGGGCCGCCAGGGCGACCCGGGGCGCTCGGCGTTCTTTCTCAGCCTCGAGGACGACCTGATGCGCATCTTCGGCTCGGAGCGGCTGGAAAAGGTGCTGTCGGGCCTCGGCATGAAGGAAGGCGAGGCGATCATTCACCCCTGGGTGAACAAGAGCCTCGAGCGCGCGCAGGCCAAGGTCGAGGGCCGCAACTTCGACATCCGCAAGCAGCTGCTGAAATTCGACGACGTGATGAACGAGCAGCGCAAGGTGATCTTCAAGCAGCGCCTCGACATCATGAAGGCCGACGACCTGAGCGATATCGTCCACGACATGCGCGGCGAGGTGATCGACGA
>CAZNMK010000083.1:8872-9299 GCA_964574045.1 uncultured Roseovarius sp.
ATCGACCGCCACATGCCGCCCAAAACCTATGCCGACCAGTGGGACATGGAGGGGCTCGACGCCGCGGTGCGCGAACAGCTCGGCCTCGACCTGCCGGTCAGGGACTGGGGTGAAGAGGAAGGCGTCGACGACGAGCACGTCGCCGAACGGCTGGAAAAGGCCGCCGACGAGATGATGGCGAGAAAGACCGCCCAGTTCGGCGCCGACAGCATGCGCTCGATCGAGAAACAGATCCTGCTGCAGACCATCGACGGCAAATGGCGCGAGCACCTTCTGCGGCTCGTGCACCTGCGCAGCGTCGTCGGGTTTCGCGGCTACGCCCAGCGCGACCCGCTCAACGAATACAAGAACGAGGCGTTCCAGCTTTTTGAAACCATGCTCGACAGCCTGCGTCACGATGTCACCCAGAAGCTCGCGCAGATCCGCC
>CAZNMK010000084.1:0-9156 GCA_964574045.1 uncultured Roseovarius sp.
GCGCCCAGAGACAGGCCAGGATCAGCGATGCGTTCATTCCGCTCGCTCCTCTCGCCTCGCTGCCTGCGCCGTGCCGGGGCCGCGCGAAAGGCGCCTCAGCAGCACCGCCAGCGGCCGACGGAACATCGACACCACCGCCAGCAGCGCCGGCAGCACGATCCAGGCGCCATGGGCCGCCGCCAGCCGCCACATCAGCCAGACCGCCGCCGTCAGCAGCGCCAGCCCCGGCAGGTATTGCCGGCGCCGGGGCAGCAGCGCCACGACCGCCGCTGCGATGACCCACAAGCAGGCCAGGGTCACGACCGACCCGCTCATACCGCCTGCACCAGGCTGATCGTCAGCGCCCCCAGCGCCGCCGCCAGCCCGAAGGCAGGCACCGCCGCCGGCACACGGAACGGCGCCTCGGGCACGCGCCGCTTCATCGCCAGCAGCGCCGCGTTGACCAGCACGAAGACCCCCAGCAGGATGGCCGAGGTCAGCCCGGCAAGGTTGGCCACCGGCAAGAGCAGCGCCGCCGGGATCACCACCGCGCCGACGACGAGCGTCGCCAGCACCGGCGTGCCCAGCCGCGGGTGGGCGTGGTGAAAGAAGGCCAGACGCGGGCTGCGCCGCCCCAGCCCAAAGAGCACGCGGCTGGCCATCACCATCTGCGCCAGCACGCCATTGAGCGCCGCCGCCACCGCGATGAGCGACAAGAACCCGGCGCCGCCGCCGCGCGACACCTGCCAGACCAGCGCCAGCGGCTGTTCGCTGACGCCCAGCCGGTCCAGCGGCACCGCCCGCACCGCAGCCAGCGACACCAGCGCATAGAGCACACTGGTGATCGCCAGCGACAGCAGGATCGCGCGCGGCAGGACGTGCACCGGGCGCTCGACCTCTTCGGCCATGTTGACGATGTCCTCGAACCCGATGAAGGCGAAGAACGCCAGCACCGCGCCGGCGATCACGCCCGACCAGACGATCGCCGGCGGCGCCTCGAAGGCTGCCGCCGGCTCGGCCGTGGCGCCGGCAAAGATCACCAGTCCCAGCCCAAGCACCTCGATCGCGGTAAAGACCGCGGCCAGGGCCAGGCTTTCCAGCACCCCCACCACAGCCACCGCCACCAGCATGAGCCCCATCGCCACCGCACTGGCCTCGAACGGCAGGCCGGTCGCGGCGGTCAGGTAGCCGGTGCCGCCGCGCAGCACCGCCGCCGCCGACACCGACCCGGCGGCGACGATCCCCAGCCCCACGGCGGTGCCCAGCCACGGCAGGCTGAACCCCCTGGCGACATAGATCGCCTCGCCGGCCGCCTCGGGCAGACGGGTCGAGAATTCGGCATAGCTGAGCGCGGTCGGCGCGGCGATGAGCCCGGCCAGCAGGAACGACAGCGGCGCCCATATGCCGGCCTCGGCCGCCACGGCACCGACCAGCACATAGATGCCGGCCCCGACCATGACGCCGACGCCATAGGCGGTCAGCAGTCCCAGGCCGATGCGGCGCTTCAGCTCGTCGGCCATGCTCAACCCGCCTTGCCGCGCAGCCGTCCGGGCAGGTTGCGCGCCCATGCGCTGATGGTGCCGGCGCCGAGACAGACCACCATGTCGCCGGGGCGGGCCTCGGCCCTCACCAGCCGTTCGAGATCGTCCTCGCCGCCGATCGCGCGGGCGTTGCGGTGGCCGTGACGGATGAGCCCGGCAACCAGAGCGTCGCGGCTGGCGCCCTCGATGGGCTCTTCGCCGGCGGCATAGACATCGGCTATGCCGACCACGTCGGCGTCGTTGAAACAGCCGCAGAAATCCTCGAACAGGCTCGACAGCCGGGTATAGCGGTGCGGCTGGTGCACCGCGATCACCCGCCCGTCGCAGGCCTGCCGCGCCGCCCGCAGCACCGCCGCGATCTCGACCGGGTGATGGCCGTAGTCGTCGATCACCGCGATCCCGCCCACTTCGCCCACGCGGGTAAAGCGGCGGTTCACCCCGCCGAAATGCGCCAGCGCATCGCGGATCTCGTCGGGCTTCATCCCCAGATGCCGCGCCACCGCCACCGCCGCCAGGGCGTTCGAGACGTTGTGATCCCCCGGCATCGGCAGGCTGCAACCCTCGATCGCTCGCTCCTCGGCCCTCAGCGCGATGTCGAAATGCGCCACGCCCCCGCGATAGTGCAGCTCCGTCGCGCGCACGTCGGCCTGGGCGTTGAAGCCATAGGTCACGACCCGCCGGTCGGTGATGCGCCCGACCAGCGCCTGCACCTCGGCATGATCGGTGCAGCACACGGCGAGCCCGTAAAAGGGGATGTTCGAGACGAAATCGTGAAACCCCTGCCGCAGCGCGTCGAAGCTGTGCCAGTGATCCAGGTGTTCGGGGTCGATATTGGTGACGATGGCGATGGTCGCGGGCAGGCGGTTGAAACTGCCGTCGCTCTCGTCGGCCTCGACCACCATCCATTCGCCGCCGCCGACGCGCGCGTTGCTGCCATAGGCATGGATGACGCCGCCGTTGATCACCGTGGGGTCGAACCCGCCGCGGTCGAGCAGCGCCGCCACCATCGTCGTGGTGGTGGTCTTGCCGTGGGTGCCGGCCACGGCGATGTTGGACTTGAGCCGCATCAGCTCTGCCAGCATTTCGGCCCGGCGGACGACCGGCAGGCCGCGGCGGCGGGCCTCGGCCAGTTCGGGGTTGTCGGGCCGGATCGCGGTCGAGATCACCACCACCTCGGCATCCCCGAGGTTCTCGGCGCGCTGCCCCTCGAACACGGTCGCGCCGATTTCCTGCAGCCGCGCTGTGATCGGGCTGCGCCTGAGGTCCGATCCCTGGACCGAATAGCCGTGATTGAGCAGCACCTCTGCAATCCCCGACATGCCGATGCCGCCGATGCCGACGAAATGGATCAGTCCCACGTCTCCGGGCAGCTTGGTGGCGGCACTCATCGGCTCTGTCCTTTCTCGGCCAGTTCGGTCACCATGTGGGCCAGCCGTTCATGCGCATCGGGCATCGCCACACCCAGGGCGGCCTGCGCCATCCTGGCGGCGCCTTCGGGGGTGTCCAGAACCAGGGCGATCTGTTCGGCCAGCACCTCGACCGACAGCTTTGCCTCGGGGATCACCACCGCTGCCCCGGCCTGAGACAGCCCGGCGGCGTTGGCGGTCTGGTGGTCGTCGGCGGCGTGGGGATAGGGGATCAGGATCGCGGGGCGGCCGATCACGGCGATATCGGCCAGCGACGACGCGCCCGCCCGGCTGATGACCAGCTGCGCCTCGCTCATCCGCCGGGGCAGATCGCGGAAGAACGGCTCGACCTCGGCAGGGATGCCGTATTCGTCGTAATAGGCCGCCACCCGCTCGCCATCCTCGTCGCGGGCCTGATGGCTGACGCGGATGTTGCCCAGCAGATCGCCCCTGAGTGCGGCGATGGCCGGCGGCACCACATCCGACAGCACCCGCGCGCCCTGGCTGCCGCCGATGACGAGAATCGACATCGGATAGTCCCCGGGCGGGATGTAGCCGGCGCCGGCGCGGTCCAGCACCGCGGCGCGCACCGGGTTGCCGGTATGAATGCCCTCGACGCCCTCGGGCAGCCGCGTGGGCCAGGTGCCGCAGGCGACCGCGTCGACGCGGCTGGCGAACAGCCGGTTCACCCGGCCCGGCACGCCGTTCTGTTCGTGGATCATGCGCGGCAGCCGCAGCGCCCAGGCCGCCGACAGTGCCGGAATGGACGGATAGCCGCCGAACCCCACCACCACGTCGGGCCGGTCGCGCAGCATCCGCCACAGCGCCCCCAGCACCCCGGCCACGATGCGCGGCGCCACCATCAGCCGGCCGACGACCCCGCCGCGCGCGAAGGTGGCCGACGATACCTTTTCGATCTCGGTGGAATGGGGAAAGCCGCCGGTATAGCGCGCGCCGCGCGCATCCGTCGACAGCCGCACCCGCCAGCCTCGGTGCAGCATCGTCTCGGCCAGCGCCTGGGCGGGGAACATGTGCCCGCCGGTGCCGCCCGCGGCGATGATCAGATATGGCCGCCTTGCGTTCACGCCCTCGCCCTGTCCCTGGTTCTCATGCGTTCAATGGCACAGCCTTGCACCGGTTTCTAGCGCGCGCGCAGGATATCGCGTATCTCGCCCTGCGGCCGGGTGCGGGTAAAGGCAAAGAGCATCCCGACCGCGATGCCCCCGGCGATCAGCGACGAGCCGCCATAGCTGACGAAGGGCAGCGTCATGCCCTTGGCCGGCAAGAGCCGCACCGCCACGCCCATGTTGATCATCGCCTGGACCGCGAACATCGCCACCAGCCCGGTGCCGGCCAGCCGGGTAAAGGTATCGCGTTCGCGCAGCAGGCGCGAGAGCGAGCGCACCACCACCAGCGCGTAGAGCGCGATGATCGCCACGACCAGCACCAGCCCGTATTCCTCGGCCGCCACGGCGATGATGAAGTCGGTGTGCGCGTCCGGCAGGCTCCACTTGACCTCGCCCTCGCCGACGCCGACGCCAAAGATGCCGCCCTCGCGGATGGCGTTGATGGCAAAGCCGAGCTGCGTGTTGGGGTCGACCTCGGGGCTCAGGAAACCGTCGATCCGGCGGGCGAAATGCTCGGAATTGGAATAGGCCAGGCTGCCCACGCCGATACTGACGGCAACGATGCCCACCAGCAGCGGAATGGATGCCCCGGCGATGAAATACATCACGCCCCAGGCAAAGAGGATCAGGCAGGCCTGCCCGAAATCGGGCTGCATCGCCAGCAGCGCGACGATCGCCAGCGCCAGCATCAGCGACCAGCTCTTGCCCGGGGGGCCGTTGATCTCGTCGCTTGCCGCCATCAGCCACGCCGCCACCACCACGAAACCGGGTTTCAGGAACTCCGACGGCTGGACCGAGCCGAAACCCAGCGAGTACCAGCGCACCGCGCCCTTGCCGAAATCGGTGCCGAAGACCGGCAGCAGCGCCAGCGCCGCGAAAGCGGCAAGGAACCCCAGCACCGCCAGCCGGCGGACCAGCGCCGGCCCCATCATCGAGACCGTCAGCATCGCCGCCAGCGCCATGACGCCGAACACGGCCTGCCGCTCGACATAGTGAAACGGGGCGAAACCGTTGCGCTCGGCCAGCGGCGGCGAGGCGGCGAGACCCAGCAGGATACCGATGCAAAAGAGGATCAGGACGCAGGACATCGACCACTTGTCGATCGTCCGCCACCATCGCGGGATGACCGGCTCGCCGCCTTGCGCGGGTGCCGCCCCATAGACCATTTCCGTCATGACTGCCGCCTGCCTTTGTATCGCCCCTCGTTCGTCGGGGGCCTTGATGCCAGTCTAGCAGGTCGGGGCGGTCGAGAAAAGCGTTTCGGCCCGAGCCGCGCCGGGATCAGAGCCGCGCCCTGACGCAGGCGATGAAATCCTCGCCGCGTTTCTCGAAATTGTCGTACTGATCGAAACTCGCCGCCGCCGGGGCCAGCAGCACCGTGTCGCCCGGCTGCGCATCCTCGACGGCGCGCGCCACCGCCCGCTCCATCGTCGTGCAGACCTCGGCCTCGATCCCCTCGAGCTGCATGGCGAACTGCGCCGCCTCGCGCCCGATCACATAGGCCCTGGCCACGTTTTTCAGGCCGGGCTTGAGCCCGGCAATGCCGCCCTCCTTTTCCAGCCCGCCGCAGATCCAGCGGATCCGGGAAAACGCCTCCAGTGCCTTCAGTGCCGCGTCCGCGTTGGTGGCCTTGCTGTCATTGACAAAGGTCACGCCACCCGCCTCGGCGATCAGCTGGCTGCGGTGCGGCAGGCCGGCGAAGCTGTGAAACCCCCGTTCGATGGCCCCGGGCGACAGCCCCAGCGCCCGGCAGGCGGCATAGGCCGCGCAGGCGTTCTGGTGGTTGTGGCGTCCCGGCAGGCCCTTTACCGGCCGCAGGTCGATGGCGCCCGCCTGCCGGCCCTTGCGGTACTCGCTGAGATACCCCTTGCGCGCAAAGACCGACCAGCCCGGCCCCGCCAGCTTGCGCGTGACAGACACGCGGATGACGCGGGCATCGCCGGGCGCCTCGGCCAGCTGGCCGGCGAGAAACCGCCCCTCGGGCTCGTCTATGCCGATCACCGCCCGGTCGGGACCGCCCTCGGCAAAGAGACGCCGCTTGGCGGCGAAATACCCGCCCAGCCCGCCATGCCGCTCCAGGTGATCGGGCGAGAGGTTGGTAAAGACCGCCACGTCCGGAGTGAGCGCCCGCGCCAGCTCGGTCTGGTAGCTCGACAGTTCCAGCACCACCACCCCGCCATCGCCCGGCGGGTCGATGTCCAGCACCCCGCGGCCGATGTTGCCGGCAAGCTGCGCCGGCCGGCCGGCATCGGCCAGCACGTGATGGATCAGTGCGGCGGTCGTCGACTTGCCGTTGGAGCCGGTCACCGCCACCACCCGTGGCGCGGCGTCGAACCCGTCCCAGGCGCCGGTTGCCAGCGCGGCAAAGAAGAGGCCGACATCGTTGTCGACCGGCACCCCGGCATCGAGCGCCGCCGCCACCACCGCATGCGGGGCGGGGTAGAGATGCGCAATGCCGGGCGAGACAACCAGCCGCGCGACATCGTCGAGCGCGCCCGGACGCAAGAGGTCGGCCACGTCGAAGCCTTCGCGCGCGGCCATCTCGCGCTGGGCGGGGTTGTCGTCCCAGCAGACCGGATGCGCCCCGCCGGCCGCGAGCGCGCGCGCCGCGCTGAGACCCGAGCGCCCGAGGCCCAGAATGCCGATGCGTTCGCCCAAAAAGCCGGTGACGGCGATCATGGCCGGGCCCTGCGCAAGAGAGCAGCCCCTCGAAAACCCGAAGCGCCGCTCGACGAAGGCCCGCCCGGCGGCACCGCCGGGCAGCCCCATGCCGAAGGCATGCCGGCGGCATGACCCGCCCCCCCGGGCGGGGGCTTCGCCCCCACCCGCGGTCGGGGGCTGCCCTTTTCATCAGCCTGAAGAGGGCGCGATCCGGGTCTTGTCCACCCCGCCATGCTCAGCGCACCCTCAGCGTCGCCAGCCCGACCATCGCCAGGATCAGCGCGATGATCCAGAAACGGATCACGATCTGCGGCTCGGCCCAGCCCTTCTTCTCGTAATGGTGATGGATCGGGGCCATCAGGAAGACGCGCTTGCCGGTGCGCTTGAAATAGAGCACCTGGATGATCACGCTGAGCGCCTCGACCACGAAAAGCCCGCCGACGATGGCCAGGACGATCTCGTGCTTGGTGACCACCGCGATGGCGCCCAGCGCGCCGCCGAGCGCGAGGCTGCCGGTATCGCCCATGAAGACCTGGGCGGGGGGGGCGTTATACCACAGGAAACCCAGCCCGCCACCGATCAGCGCCGCGACGAAGACCGCAAGCTCGCCGGTGCCGGGCACGAAATGCACGCCCAGGTAATTGGCGAAATTCGCGTTGCCGACCATATAGGCGATCACCGCGAAGCTGCCCGCGGCGATCATCACCGGCATGATCGCCAGCCCGTCCAGCCCGTCGGTCAGGTTCACCGCGTTCGCGGCCCCCACCACCACGATCATCGCGAAGGGCACGAAGAACACGCCCAGGTTCACCAGCATGTCCTTCAGGAACGGAAACGCCAGCTGGTTCTGCAGCTCGGCGGGATGGACATGCACGGCCCACAATGCCGCGACAGCGGCGATGGCAAAGCCCAGGATCAGCCGCAGCTTGCCCGGCACGCCGCTGCTGGTCTGCTTGGAAACCTTGGAATAGTCGTCCCAGAACCCGATCAGCCCGAACGACAGCGTCACGAACAGCACCAGCCACACATAAGGATTGTCGAGCCTGGCCCAGAGCAGCGTCGAGGTGACCAGCGCCCCCACGATCAAGAGCCCCCCCATGGTCGGCGTGCCAGACTTGGCCATGTGCCCCTCGGGGCCGTCGGCGCGGATGGGCTGGCCCTTGCCCTGGCGCCGGCGCAGCACGTTGATCAGTGGCGGGCCGAACAGAAAGCCGAAGACCAGCGCGGTCAGGAACGCCCCCCCCGAACGGAAGGTGATGTAGCGAAAGAGGTTGAAAACGTCCCCGCCATCCGACCACAGGGTCAACCAGTATAGCATTCAGCCGTCCTCATCCTCGCGCGCCACCCTGCGGCCCGCCTTGCGCAGGGCGTCGACCACCAGGCTGATCCGGCTGCCCTTCGAGCCCTTGACCAGCACCACGTCGCCGGCGTCGATCAGGCGATGCGCACGGCCCGCCAGATCCTCCGCCCGCCCGGCATACTCGCCCCGCTGCGCCTCTGGCAGCGCGTCCCACAGCGCCTTCATCCGCGGGCCGGCGCAATGGACCTCGTCAATATCGCGCATCGGAGGCAAATCCGCCAGCGCGGCGTGCATCGCCATCTCCGCCTCGCCGAGTTCCAGCATGTCGCCCAAGATCGCCATGCGCCGGCCGCGCGCAATGCGGCCGATATCGTCGCGCGGGCGCGTCGCCGCCAGCATCCCGAGTGCCGCCGCCATCGATGCGGGGTTGGCGTTGAAGGCGTCGTCGATCAGGTCGATCACCCAGCCCTCTTCGCCGCTGTCCAGTTGCAGCAGCTCGCGCGTGCCGCGCCCGGAACTGGGCCGCCAGCCGGCCAGGTCGGCCACCGCCAGCCCGCGGTCGGCGCCCAGCAGCCAGACCGCCGCCAGCACCGCCAGCGCGTTCTCGGCATAGTGCCGGCCCGTCGCGCCCAGCTTGTAGACCACGGGCGTGCGCCAGATGCGCGCCTGCGCCACGGTCGCGCTTTCGTGCAGCTCCGCGCTCAGCAGGCGGTGGTGGTTGCCGCGCCCCGCGCCGAAGGTGACGACGCGGCGCGCGTGCCGCTCGGCGGCCCCGCGCAGGACCGGCGTTGTCGGCAGATCGCCGTTCAGCACCGCCGCGCCGCCCGGCTCCAGCCCCTCGAAGATCGCGGCCTTCTCGCGCGCGATGGCCTCGACCGAGCCGAAGAACTCCAGGTGAGCGGGGCCAACCGTCGTCACCACCGCCACATGCGGGCGCGCCATGCGCGCCAGCGGGGCGATTTCGCCGGGGTGGTTCATGCCGATCTCGATTACGGCGAAGGCCGCGTCGCGCGGCAGCCGCGCCAGCGTCAGCGGCACGCCCCAGTGGTTGTTATAGCTCGCCTCGGCCGCGTGCGTCGGCCCCTGTCGGCGCAGCACATGCGCCAGCATGTCCTTGGTCGAGGTCTTGCCGACCGAGCCGG
>CAZNMK010000085.1:0-9125 GCA_964574045.1 uncultured Roseovarius sp.
TCAACGGCGCCGGCGGCATCGCGGTGGGCATGGCGACCAACATCCCGCCGCACAACCTGGGCGAGGTGATCGACGCCACGCTGGCGCTGATCGAGAACCCCGACCTCGACAGTGCCGCGCTCACGCGCTACATCCCGGCCCCCGATTTTCCCACCGGCGGGCTGATCCTGGGCCGTTCGGGCGCGCGCAAGGCCTATCTCGAGGGGCGCGGCAGCGTGCTCATCCGCGCCCGCACCCATGTCGAGGAAATCCGCCGCGACCGCTATGCCATCGTCATCGACGAGGTGCCCTACCAGGTCAACAAGGCGACGATGATCGAGCGCATCGCCGAATGCGCCCGCGACAAGCGGATCGAGGGCATCAGTCATGTCCAGGACGAAAGCGACCGTTCCGGCGTGCGCGTGGTGGTCGAACTGAGGCGCGACGCCACCCCCGAGGTGGTGCTCAACCAGCTCTTCCGCTTTACCCCGATGCAGACGTCCTTCGGCTGCAACATGCTGGCCCTCAACGGCGGCCGGCCCGAGCAGCTGACGCTGCACGGGTTCCTCTCGGCCTTCGTCGCCTTCCGCGAAGAGGTGGTGGCGCGGCGCACCGCGTACGAGCTGCGCAAGGCGCGCGCGCGCAGCCAGGTGTTGTGCGGGCTGGGGGTCGCGGTCACCAACGTCTACGCGGTGGTGGCGACGATCCGCGCCTCCGCCGATCCGGCCGAGGCGCGCGAGCGGCTGATGACGCGGCGCTGGCCTGCGGGCGACATCCTCGAATACATCGCGCTCATCGACGATCCGACCCACACCGCCAACGAGGACGGCACCTACAACCTGAGCGAGACCCAGGCGCGCGCCATCCTCGATCTGCGGCTGCAGCGTCTGACGCAGCTCGGCGTGCGCGAGGTCACCGACGAGCTGGCCGATCTCGCCGGCAGGATCAAGGACCATCTCGCCATCCTCGCCAGCCGCGCCCGGATCATGGAAATCATCGCGGACGAGCTCAGCGAGGTCCGCGATCAGTTCGCCGTGCCGCGGCGCACCGAGATCGTCGAGTGGGAAGGCGATTTCGACGACGAGGACCTGATCGAGCGCGAGGACATGGTCGTCACCGTCACCCAGGGCGGCTATATCAAGCGCACCGCGCTGGCTGACTTCCGCGCGCAAAAGCGCGGCGGCAAGGGCCTGTCGGGCATGGCCACCAAGGAAGAGGATGTCGTCACCACGCTCTTCGTGGCCAACACCCATACCCAGCTACTCTTCTTCACCACCGACGGCATGGTCTACAAGCTCAAGACATGGCGCCTGCCGCAGGGCGGGCGCACCTCCAAGGGCAAGGCGATCGTCAATATCCTGCCCATCCCGCAGGGCGTTTCCGTCGCCGCGATCATGCCCGTCGACGTCCCCGAAGAGGACTGGAGCGGGCTGCAGATCGTCTTTGCCACCTCGGCCGGCGGCGTGCGCCGCAACGCGCTGTCGGATTTCACCAACGTCAAGTCGAACGGCAAGATCGCGATGAAACTGCCCGACGAGGAAACCCAGCTGGTCAACGCCCGCATCTGTTCCGAGCGCGACGACGTCATGCTGGTCACGCAGGAGGGCCGCGCGATCCGCTTTCCGGCAACCGATGTGCGGGTGTTCAAGGGCCGCGATTCCACCGGCGTGCGCGGCATCCGCCTGCAGCCCGGCGACCGGGTCGTTTCGATGTGCGTGCTGGGCCATTTCGAGGCCACGCCGGACGAACGCGCCGCCTATCTCAAGATGCGCCGCCAGATGGCCGGCGCCGACGATGAGGAAACCGCGGCAGAGGAGGACGGCAACGCCGACGCCCCGCTGCCGCCCGATCGGTTCGAAGAGATGCGCGCGGCCGAGGCGCTGCTCCTGACCATCACCGAACAGGGCGCCGGCAAGCTGAGTTCGAGCCACGACTACCCCGTGCGCGGCCGCGGCGGGATGGGCGTGCAGGCGATGGACCGCGCGATGCGCGGCGGGCCGCTCGTTGCCGCCTTTCCGGTCGAGATGGAGGACCAGATCATGCTGGCCACCTCGCGCGGGCAGTCGATCCGCGTGCCGGTAGAGGGCATATCGTTCCGCTCGCGGGCCGCCGGCGGCGTGCGCGTCTTCGATACCCGCGACGGCGAAAAGGTGGTCAGCGTCGCCTGGATCGCCGAAAAGGACGAGGACGCCGAGACCGCCGACGCCTGAGCGCTGCCGCGTCCGAACCGAGGGGTGGGCGGAAAGCGCCCGCGCGCGCCCCGCGGGGGCGGTTCGGGCGCTGCCAGATCGGGGATTTGGCATCCGGTGCCGTATGCGAAAAGGCGTGCAAGGGCTCCTTCCGGCCATTCGCCACGTCTTGCCCGGTGCCCCGGATGGCGCCCCTTCCCCTGCAATTTTCACCTTCGTGCTGCAGTTTTGACAAACTTTCATCGCAGTAAATGACCCCGGGCGGGTACGCCGGCATCGCGCCGGCGCCCGGTCCCGCGACGATGGCGTGCCTTCGCGCACGGGAACATTGGGCCGGAGGCTCATGAAACAGCCGATGAAAAACGACCGCTGGCTGAACTACACCGGTCTCAACCTGATCCGTATCCTGATCGGGTCCTACCTCGTGGCCATTTCACTGGGCCTGATCGAGGGTTTCGACCAGTCCGCGCTGTTGCGGCCGTTCATGCCCGGCATGCTCGCCGACCTGGCCGGAACGGCGGTGCTTTTCGGGCTCGCCGCCTGTTTCATGGCCGGCGTTCATCTGCGCATCTTTGCGCTGACGCTGGCGCTTTTCGTGCTGACCTCCGGCCTTTTCGCGGCATTGGTTCAGTTCGGTGCGGGCACGGCCTCTGTCCTGTGGCGCGATCTCGTGCTCGTGTGCGCGATCCTGCTCAGCTATGCGCCGCTGCGCCGGCGCGAACTGCGCCATGCCGCGCTGATCCTGCGCCACCGCGCGGGCCGGTTCGGCCGCCGCGGTACCCGCCCGGTGCGGCCGCGACGGGTCAAGGTTTCCGCCAGGAACATCGAGAACGCCCAACGCCGGCCGAACAGCGACGAGGTGGACCAGGCCCTGCGCCCCCCGATCGCGCCCACCGGCCCGATCCGCCGGCCCGAGGACCTCTCCCATATCCGGCACGATGCCAGCGCATCCATCGGCGCGGCCGCCGAGGGCGACGACGTCGACAACATCTTCGTCAACGTCTGAGCGGGGCAGGCACACGCGCCGGCTGCCGCTGCGCGCTACTCCGCGATCCTGTCGGCCTGGGCGCCGATGCCCACCACCGAGCCGACCAGCGCCAGGATGGTCTGAGCGCTGGTGATCGGGCTTTCGGTGGTCAGGAGCGTATCGCCCGGATGGACCTGGAACTGGCGGGCGGCGAACAGCCCGTCGGCGCTGGTCAGGTCGATGGTAAAGACCACCTGCGGCATGTCCGGACCCCCGTCGCCCCTGCGCAGCTGGCGCGGCCCGTATTCGCGCAGGACCAGTACCCCCTTGGGGTCCGCCCGCCGCGCATTCAGACCGCCGGCGGCCGACACCGCGTCGAGCGCCGACATGCGTTCCTTTTCGAAATAGATCAGCCGCTGGTTCTGCGACGCGCCGATGGCGGTAAAGCTGCGCATGTCCTCGACCACGGCGATCTGGTCGCCGCCCTGCACGCGCACATTGAGCGACGGATCCGACAGCACGGCGTCGAGCCGGGTCGAATAGGCCCGCCCGTCGCGCTGCAGGCGGATGCGGGGCTGGCGCAGCGAGGTGTCGACGCCCCCGGCCTGTGCCAGCACGCTCAGGATGCGGGTGTTGCGGTCCTGCAGCGCGAACTGGCCGGGGCTGCCCACCCCGCTGACCACATCGACCGAATTGTTGCGCCCCGGCGTCACGCCAAGCTGCACCTGCGCCGCCGGCACGACCATTTCCATCTTCTGCTGCACGCGCTCGCGCGCCGCCTCGGGGGTCAGGCCGCGCACCACGATTTCGCCGACATAAGGCAGATAGACCGTCCCGGTGGACGACACCGTCAGGGGCGGTATCTGGGTCTGCTTGTCGCCGATGTCCGAGATCAGGGAGTTGTCCTGGTTGTCCCAGACCACGATGTCGATGCGGTCGCCGGTCCGGATCAGCGCCGAATCGGGGCCGCGGTCGGCGCGGAACCAGCCGTGGCGCACATCGTCGCCGGTATAGGGCCAGCGCGCCAGCGCCGGCGCCAGGGCGCGGGTGACCTCGACCAACTGGAACGACGGGGATTGCGAGGCGCCTTCGCTGACGATCTCGTTTTGCAGCGCGGCACCGCGCGGCAGGGTGCAGCCGGCCGCCAGCATGACGAGACCGATCGAGACGATCCTTCTCAAGACGCTCAGCAACCCGACCTCCCCCGTTCCGACGGCATGCCGATCCCTACTGCAACGGGCGGCGGTTAGACAACGGCTATTTCCCCGGGGCGGCGCGATGGCGGCCGTCAGGTGACATTGTCGCCAGCCTCTTCGGCACGGGCCGCGAGGCTCAGCCAGTCCTCTTCGGCCGCGCCCAGCGCGTCCTGGCGTGCGGCCAGCGCCCCGGTCGCCTTGCGGAACTTGTCGGGCTCGCGGGTGAAAAGCCCGGGGTCGGCCAGCAGCCCCTCGAGCCTGGCGATTTCGGCCTCAAGCCGCTCGATCGTCGCAGGCAGCGTCTCCAGCCGGTGTTTTTCGGTGAAACTCAGCCCGCAGGTGCGACCCGGCGGGCGGGATGCCGGCGCCGCGGGCGCCTTGCCGGAGGCGGGCTTGCGCGCGGGCCTGGCCGCTGGCGCGGGGCTGCGCGCCTTGCGCGCCTGGTAGTCCGACCAGCCGCCGGCGTGAACGGTGGCGCGCCCGTCCCCTTCCATCGCCACGGTGGCCGTCGCCACGCGGTCGAGGAAATCGCGGTCATGGCTCACCAGCAGCACCGTGCCGTCATACTCGTCGAGCAGTTCCTGCAACAGATCGAGCGTTTCGATGTCCAGATCGTTGGTCGGCTCGTCGAGCACCAGCAGGTTGCTCTCGCGCGCCATCAGCCGCGCCAGCAGCAGCCGCGCCCGCTCGCCCCCCGACAACGCCGAAACCGGCGCCCGCGCCTGGCGCTCGTCAAACAGGAAATCCTTGAGATAGCCCACCACATGGCGGGGCTGGCCGCGCACCATCACCTGATCCGACCGGCCCGAGACGCGCATCTCCGCATCGCCGGTCAGGTTCTCCCAGAGGCTGCGCTCGGGGTCGAGCGCGGCGCGCGACTGGTCGAAGAGAGCCGGCACCAGGTTGGTGCCGTGGGTAACGCTGCCGCTGTCGGGCTCGATGCGTTTCATCAGCAGGTTCAGGAGCGTGGTCTTGCCCGCCCCGTTGGGGCCGACAAAGGCCACGCGATCGCGGCGCAATATCCTGATGCTGAAATCGCGCAGGATGAGATTGTCGTCATAAGACTTTGATATTCCTGTGGCCTCAATAACCTTGCGCCCCGATTTCGGGCCCGACTCCAGCGCCATCGCCGCCGCCCCCTGGCGCGCCGTCTGGGCGGCCCGCTCGGCCCTGAGCGCCTGCAGCGCGCGCACCCGGCCCTGGTTGCGCTTGCGCCGGGCCGAAATGCCCTCGACCGCCCAGCGCGCCTCGGACCTGATCTTGCGGTCGAGCTTGTGGCGGGCGGTGTCCTCGTCGAGCCAGACGCGGTCGCGCCAGGCCTCGAAATCGCCGAACCCCTTGTCCTGACGGCGCAGGATTCCCCTGTCCAGCCATAGCGTTGTCCGGGTAAGTTCACGCAGGAACATGCGGTCGTGGCTGATCAGGACAAAGGCGCGGCGGGTCTCCTTCAGCTGCGCCTCGAGCCAGCCCACCGCCTCGATATCCAGGTGGTTCGTGGGCTCGTCGAGCAGCATCAGGTCGGGGGCCCGGGCCAGCAGGCGCGCCAGCGCCGCGCGCCGCCGTTCCCCGCCCGAGGCAGTGGCGCAGGGCAGCGAGGGGTCGAATTTCAACCCCTCCGCCGCCATTTCGACCCGGTATTCATCGCCTGCGGGCAGGCCGCTGGCGGCGAAATCGCCCAGCGTGGAAAATCCCGACATGTCAGGATGCTGTTCCATGTAGCTGATGTTGATGCCGGCGGGCACGGCACGGCTGCCGCCATCCGGCTCGACCAGCCCGGCCATCACCTTCATCAGCGTCGACTTGCCCGATCCGTTGCGCCCCACCAGCGCCACCCGTTCGCCCGGCTGCAAGGTCAGCGACACGCCGTCGAAAAGCGGATCGCCGCCGAAGGTAAGCGCGATGTCGCTGAGTTGCAGAAGGGGTGCCCTGGCCATGCGCGCCGGGCTATCGCGACGGCCCGCCCCGGTCAAGCCGGCTCAGGAGGCGACAGCCCTGAGCAGCCGCTTGCGCGTCGCCGGGATCGCCGAAATCTCGAGTCCGGTAAAGACATGCAGCGTGTTCATCTGCCGGTCGATCACCGCGTGGTCGCTGACCCAGCCGCCCATCGCCAGATAGCTGCGCAAGAGCGGCGGCATGCCCAGCATCGCCAGCCGCGCATCGGGCTGGCGCCGCCGCCGCCGATGCGCGAATCGTACCACCGATGGCGCCTTGATGCGCGGCCACCACCGGCGCGGGGCGAGGTGGCGCTCCTTCAGCATGGCAAAGGCGTCGGCGTAGAGGTCCGCGTCCGTGCCCTTGAAGGACGAGCAGCCGAACAGCATGCCGACCCCGTTTTCATCGACGAACCGCGTCATCGCCGCCCAGGCGGTGCGCAGGATGTCGGGATCGCGCAGCGCGGGATGGATGCAGAAACGGCCGAGTTCGACCATCGGCCCTTCGTAGGCGGCGAGCGAGGAAAGGCCGTAGAACTGGGCCGAATAGCTGCGCTCGATCTCGCCGCCGCTCGAGAGCGGCAGCATGCGAAAACAGCACACCAGTCGGCCCGTCGCCTGTTCCTCGACCAGGATATGGGTGCAGAGCGCGTCGAAGCCGTCGGCATCGCACCCGCCATCGTCGCCGTGAAAGGCCAGCTGCCGCAGACGCTGCGCCGCGCGGATGTCGTCCCCGGTTCCGGCCTCTCTGGCCAGGTAGCGCCCCTTGCGAAACATGGCCCCTGCCCGTCCCTGCGTTCCCTGCATCACGCTAGATGCAAGTCGCCCACCACTCAAGCTGTGACAGGGTCATGACACGACGGTACCAGCGTCACTGGAACAGCGTCGACGGGTCGATATTGCCGAAGTTGCCGAATATCTGACGCAAAAGCCCGTTGCCCAGCACCGACGAATCGGTCACGCGCCGGGTGAGCGGCACGACCATGCCGTCCTGCAGGCCGAAGGTCTCGATATTGCGGATGGTGTCGTCGGGGGCAAAGCTGATCGCGACCACCTTGCGGTCGACCACCTGCGGGCGGCGCATGCCGTATTCGCGCATCCGGCTGCGGACATAGTAGTAGTCGCCATCGCTCAACAGGCCCGAGGCCGAGGGGGCGCCGATCACGTCGTCGACGGTGGCGCGGGTATCGACGCCGACCACCAGCTTGTCGAGGTCTTCGGGCGGCGGCACGTAGCCGTGATTGCGGTACTGCGCCGAACAGGCGGCGACAGCGATCAGGCAGAGCGCCGCCAGCAGGCCGGCCACGCGGTTGCGGTATCCCATCATCGTCTGCCCTTTCGCACGCGAGAGTGTCGCTTTCCCTTCCGCTTACAACAGGCTAGCTTCGATGATCAAGCGACGATAGGGGGATCGGCATGCACGACGAGACACGCAAATCCGCCATCCGGCGCGTCGGCAGGCTGTCGCAGACGGCGCCACACGCCTTCGATCTCAGGCCCGATCCGGCCGCCTGTGCCGCCATCGCGCGCGATCTGGGGCTGCGCGGGCTGCGCAAGCTGCGCCTCGCGGGCACGCTCGCCCCCGAGGGGCGCGCCGACTGGCGGCTCGATGCCCGGCTGGGCGCCACCGTGACGCAGGACTGCGTCGTGACCCTGGCGCCGGTGAACACCCGCATAGACGAGGACGTCACCCGCCGCTTTCTGCGCGACTGGCCGCCGGCCGCCGAGCAGGGCGACGAGGTCGAGATGCCCGAGGACGACAGCATCGACCCGCTGGGCGACGAAATCGACCTGTGGGCGGTGATGGTCGAGGCGCTGGCGCTGGCGCTGCCGCCCTACCCGCGCGCCGAGGGCGCCGAGCCCGTCCGCACCGCCGCCGCCCCCCCGGGCGCGGCCCCTCTGGAGGACGACCGCCCCCGCCCCTTTGCCGCGCTCGAGACGCTGCGCGGCAAACTTGACAAGGGCGGCGGCTGAGACCCAAAAAGGGCTTGCCAGCGCATCGATTCAATGTATTTTCGCGCTTCCACCGGAATTCGGGGTTGAACCTGCGGCTCGGGACGCATTAAGAGCCGCGGCGATCCATGACACGAGGGGCCCCGCCGGCCCCGCAAGACCGAGGTTGCGACATGGCTGTCCAGCAGAACAAAGTATCGAAATCGCGCCGCAACAACCGTCGCGCGCACGATTCACTTATCGCGGCCAATCCCTGCGAATGCCCCAACTGCGGCGAGCTCAAGCGCCCGCACCACGTCTGCGCGGCCTGCGGGCACTATGCCGACCGCGAAGTCGTGAGCCTGGTCGAGGACGTCGATCTGGAAGACGACGCGGCCTGACACGGCCGGAGGCGGGCGCCCGATGACCGCAGATCGCGATCAGACCGAGCCGCGCGCCAAACGCACAATCATTTCCGTCGACGCGATGGGCGGCGATCTGGGGCCGGCGACGGTTGTCGCCGGCGTCGCGCATTCGGCACGCAAGAACGACGAGATCGGCTTTATCCTGCATGGGCGCCGCGACGTGCTGGAACCGCTGGTCGCGCGGCGGCGCACCCTGGCCGGGCGGTGCGAGATCCGCGACGCCCCCGAAATCGTCGCCATGAACGAAAAGCCCAGCCAGGTGATGCGCCACGGGCGCGAGACCTCGATGTGGTCGGCGCTCGAATCGGTGCGCAACGGCGAGGCGACGGTCTGCGTCTCCTGCGGCAACACCGGCGCGCTCCTGCTGATGTCGGTGGTGCGGCTGAGAAAGCTGCCGGGCATCTATCGCCCGGCGATCGGCGTGCTGTGGCCGTCGAAGAACCCGCAAGGTTTCAACATCATGCTCGACGGCGGCGCCGACATCCGCGCCGACGCCAAGGACCTGA
>CAZNMK010000086.1:0-3851 GCA_964574045.1 uncultured Roseovarius sp.
CGTCGTTGATCTTGGAGCGGTCGACGTTGTCTTCCTGCGCGGCGACGATCTTGGCCTTCATCTGGGTCAGCAGGTCGGTCACGGTCTCGGCGGCGTTGCGGGCCACGGAAACGGTGGATTCGCCCAGCGACAGGCTTTCCGACACCGCCTTGAAGCCGGCGACATCGGATTCCATGACCTTCGAGATCGCGAAGATGGCGGCGTTGTCCTTGGCGCTGGCCACCTTCTTGCCGGTCGAGATCATGTCCTGGGTGCGCGCCAGGTCGGAGTTGATGGTCTTGAGGGTCTGCAGCGCCACCATGGCGCTGTTGTTCGTCAGAATACTGGACATGGCATCTTCCTTTTTCGGCATCGGCGCTTTGCGCCGGTTGAACGTCCGCCCCCGAGGAGACGGCCTCGAACAGTCGTTCTGATCCTTGCGGCCGGCCCTGGGCCGCCGCGCCACCCGTTGCGAATGCGGTGTCAGGATTGCGGCCCAGATGCTAACGGAGTGCTAAGTGCCGCCGGCCATGTTCCCGGCATTTGACACAAATCCCGTCAGGCGCGCTTCTCCATCTTTCCGGGCGTGTCGCCGCCGATGCGGCGGCGCTGGCCGGTCTCGTCATAGGTTTCGAATGCCTGGCGCAGCTGGCTCAGGGCGGCGATGCGCCCGCCGGCGCGGCGGATGCCCTGCAGGGTGCCGTCGAACAGGGCCTGGTTGCGGATGGCCTTGTCCCTGAGCCCATCCAGCCCGGCGCGCGCATCCGCTCCGGACGCGTCGAGCCGGCCGATGAGCCGGGTCTTTTCGTCGAGCAGCGGCGCCAGCCGGTCGAACCGGCCCGACAGCAGCGCCGCGCGCTCGCGCTCCAGCAGATCGTCGAGGGCGGGCAGGATGTCGGGTTCAGCGGTCATGAGAACCCTCCATCATGGCGTTGAAGAAATGTTCGGCCAGCCCCAGCCCGCCGGCGCGGGCCATCTGCATCGCGATCGCGTCGCGCTGGAACGAGGCGAACTGCGCCTCTCCGGCGCCGCCGGAGAAATCGCCTCCGCCTTCGCAGAGGCCCGCCGCCCTGAGCATTTCCGACAGAAAGCTCGCCTCTAGCTTCAGCGCCGCCTCCCGCGCCGCGCGGACATCGGGCGGACGGGCGGTATCCGGTGCGGCGGTCGGCTGCGGGGAGGTGGCGGAAATCGGGGTCATGGCGATATCTCCAATTCGAGGCATTTGTGCCCGATGAAACCCGAGGGCGGTAAAGAACCGGTAACCGGCTGTCGCCATGGTCTGCCCATCGCGGAAGAATTCCCGGAGGTGGCGAATGCTCATCCTTTCCAACGGTCCGGGCATGGCCCCGGCAAGCGACGCCGGAAACGACACCGGGCCGGTCCTGGTTCCGGCGGCCGGCGGCGACGCGGGCGCAGGCGGCGCGGCGCGCACGGGGGCCGGGCCGCGGCCGCGTGGCTTCGGCGACGTGTTCGCGGGGCTCCTGCGCGGCGTTGTATCGCCGGGCCCGAAGGAACCTGACGCCGAAACCGCGGCCGAAATGCCGCCTGACGCCGACGAGCAGACGAGCGAGGAGGCCGATACCGGGGTCGCCGGGGATGCGGCGGTGCCGCTTCCGGCCATGGCGGGGCGTCCCGGTCCAGATGGTCAAGGACCGCGAACGCCCGTGCAGCAAGGGGCGGAAGGGCGCGCGCCGGTTGCGTGGCCCGAAGCCGCCGGCGTCACGGTCGCCGCGAACGATGCCTCGTCATCCGCCGTCCGGACCGGCATGCCCGCGCAGGCCGGGGCGGGCGGGCAGGGTGCGGGCGTCGCCGCCCGGGCCGAAGCGGACGCCATCGCCGGCCGGGCCTTGCGTGGCGGCGACAGCGCGGCGAAACCGCCTGCGGCGCCTGCAGGACCCGGCGATGTGCCGCAGCCTGTGGCGGTCGCGGGCCGGGCGCCGTTCGGGGAGGGCGCCATGCCCGCCGGCCCCGTACCCCCGCCGCTGGCGGCGGGGACGCGCGCGCAGGGGCAGCAGGGCAACGCCGCCGGCGCACCGCCGGAAGGGGCGGCCGCGCCAGCCGTTGCGGTGCGGGAGGCGCCGGTTTCCACAGCGGGGGAAAGCGGTCCGGCGCTTGCCCGGTCCGGCAACGAGACCGGAGCCGGGGTTTCCTCCGGGCCGGAGGCGCCCAGCCGCAGCGCCGTACCCCTGTCCGATTCGGCCGCCACGCCGGAGGGTGCGCAGGATACGCCCCGCCCCGCCCCGGCGCCGTCCGCCCCGGCGGCCAATGACGCAACCGCGAACCGCGCGCCGGCCATCGCCGCCAGTCCGTCCGCCACGCCCGATAGCGTCGGGGCCGCCGGCACCGATCCGGCCGGGGCCGATACCCCGCAAGCGGCCGACATGGCGCGTGCCGATCGTCCCGGTTCGACGCCCGCGCCCGGCCAGCCGACGCAAGGCGCACCCGGCGCCGCCGCGCGCGCCGTGACCCCGCAGATCGCCGCCGCCGTCCAGGCCGGCGGCGAACGCTCGGTCGAGATCGTGCTCAGCCCGGCCGAGCTGGGCAAGGTGCGGATCGCGCTCAGCCCCGGCGAGGGCGGTATGGCGGTCAACATCGTAGCCGAGCGCCCCGAAACGCTGGACCTGCTGCGCCGCCATGCCGATCTGCTGGCGCAGGATTTCCGCGATCTGGGCTATGAGGGCACCAAATTCTCGTTCGGTGCCGGCGGCGGGGCGCCGGGACGGGATGGCGAGCCGGTTTCCGATGCCTCCGCCGCCCCGGCCGACCCGGCGGAGGCCACGGCCGCCGGCGATCCCACTATACGCGCGCGCCAATCGGACCATGCCCGCCCCGATGGCCGCATGGACATCCGGCTTTGAAAACCCGCGTCGCCCAGAGGAGAGATCATGGACATCGCCCAGACCGCCGCCACCCCATCGGCCGGCCCAACCTCTGGCCGGGACAGTGCCCCGGCCTCCGACAAGGCCTTGCTCAGCTCGGATTTCGAGACGTTCCTGACCATGCTGACCGCGCAGATCCAGAACCAGGATCCGCTGAACCCGATCGATTCGACCGACTTCGCCACCCAGCTTGCCACCTTTTCGACCGTCGAGCAGCAGGTGCGCAGCAACGACCTGCTGGCCGCGCTGAGCGAGCAGATGCAGGCGCTCGGCGTCTCGCAGCTGTCGAACTGGGTCGGCATGACCGCCCGCGCGGCGATGCCGGCGGTCTTTGACGGCAGCCCGGTCACCATCACCACCGCGGGCGACGCGCAGGCCGACAGCGCGGAACTGGTGGTGCGCGACGCATCCGGCAACGTCGTCCAGCGCCTGCCGATCGACCCCGCCCGGCAGGAAACGGAATGGGCCGGCGTCACCGCCGGCGGCAGTCCGCTGCCCGCCGGCACCTACGATCTGAGCGTGGAATCGTTCGTCCAGGGCAGCCTGATCGGCACCGCGCCGGTCTATGTTCACGGCCGCATCGTCGAGGCCCGCAACGAAGATGGCCGGCCGCTGCTGGTGATGGCCGGCGGGCAGGTGGTGACGCCGAACGACGTGGTCGGCCTGCGCGAGGGGGGCTGAGCGCCCCCGAGACGGGTTTCAGCCCAGCATCGCCGCCGCCAGCACCGCCGCGCAGCCAGCCACGAACCCGGCCGCGGCCCAGGCCGGCCCGGCCAGGCGCGAGGGTTTCGGCGCCTCGGCGGCCGGCTGCGACTGGCGGATCAGCGCCGCCTCGACGATCTGCGGCAGGCGCGGGCCGTAGCGTCCGAGCACGGCCAGCGTGCGGCCGAGGTCGCGCAGCGCCGCGCGCGGACCGATGTTCTTGCGGATGTAGTCCTCGACCACCGGCCTTGCCACCTGCCAGATGTTGATCTGCGGGTTGAGCGAGCGCGC
>CAZNMK010000086.1:3951-7069 GCA_964574045.1 uncultured Roseovarius sp.
TTGGCGGCGAATTCCGAGGCCGACGAGCTTTCGAGCCGCAGGTCGAGCTCGCCCATCACCACGCCCTCGAAATGCGCGATCACGTCCGACGGCCGCAGCCGGCGCGAGGCCGGCGAGAGGAATTCGATCATCGAGGCGGCGAAATAGAAGGCGTCGATGTCCTTGCGGAACGCGCGCTCTATGCCCGGGCGCAGCACCTTGACCGCCACCGCCTCGCCGGTGCCGCGCAGCCGCGCCTTGTGGACCTGGGCGATCGAGGCGGCGGCGACGGGTTCGCTCAGCTCGTCGAACATCTCGTCGACGGGGCGGCCCAGCTCGTGCGCGATGCTGCGGCGCGCGGTTTCCAGCGCAAAGGGCGGCAGCTTGTCCTGAAGGATGCGCAGCTCGCGCGCCAGATCGTCGCCGACGATGTCGGGCCGTGTGGAAAACACCTGCCCGAACTTGATATAGGCCGGGCCCAGCGCCGTCAGCGCGCGCAGCGCCGGCGGCATGCCGGGATCGCCGCGATAGCCCAGCCACTGGAACGGCCAGGCCAGAAAGCGCATCGTGCCGCGCACCAGCGGCGGCGCGTCCATCGCATCGAGAAAGAGCCGCATCGCGCCGGTGCGCTCGAGCGTGGCGCCGGTGCGGATGAGGCGCAGTATGTTGTGCGGGCCGCGCATGCGCTCAGATCTTCCAGCCCGAATGCAGGCAGGCGACGCCGAAGGTCAGGTTGCGGTAGGCGGCGTTTTCGAAGCCCGCCTTGCGCAGCATCGCCAGAAAGGTCTCCTGATCGGGAAAGCGGCGGATCGATTCGACCAGGTACTGGTAACTGTCGCGGTCGCGCGCGATCGCCTGCCCCAGGCGCGGGATGATGTGAAAGGAATAGAGGTCGTAGACCTTGCGCAAGAGCTCGTTCGGAACCTGGCTGAATTCCAGCACCATCAGCCGCCCGCCGGGGCGCAGCACGCGAAACGCCTCGTCGAGCACCTTTTGCGGATCGGTCATGTTGCGGATGCCGAAACTGACCGTGTAGACGTCGAAGCTGGCA
Source organism: uncultured Roseovarius sp. (assembly GCA_964574045.1). Lineage (GTDB taxonomy): Bacteria > Pseudomonadota > Alphaproteobacteria > Rhodobacterales > Rhodobacteraceae > Roseovarius. The sequence continues at coordinate 4,982 of CAZNMK010000086.1, forward strand.
TCAGTGAAGGGCAGCGCCATCGCGTCGCCCGCCACCCAGGCCAGGCGGTCGGCCATCCGTTCGGCCTCGGCCCGCTTGCGGCCCTCCGCCAGCATCTCCTCGGTCAGGTCGAGGACGGTGGAATGCGCGGTGCCCGCGCGTTTGAGGAAGCGAAACGAGATATCCCCGGTGCCGCCCGCGACATCGAGCAGGCGCTGGCCCGGGCGCGGCGCCAGCCAGTCCATCATCGCGTCCTTCCAGATGCGGTGGATGCCCATCGACATGGCGTCGTTCATGACATCGTAGCGCGAGGCGACAGAGCCGAAGACGCCGCGCACGCGGCCCGCCTTTTCCTCTTCGGGGATTTCCTGGAATCCGAAATGGGTGGTCTTGCGGGTCATCCGGGTTTTCGGGCCTTGCCGTTTGCGGTCGTCGCCCTTCTTATAGGCCGGCCGGGGCGGGTTACAATCCGCCCCGTGGCAGGGGGAAAGGGAAACATGCCCGAATTGCCGGAGGTCGAGACCGTTCGCCGCGGGCTGGAGCCGGTCCTGACCGGCCACCGGATCGTGCGCGCGCAGGTCAACCGCCCAGATCTGCGCCGGCCTTTTCCGCCGGACATGGCCGCGCGGCTGACCGGACGGCGGGTCGAGGCGCTGCGGCGGCGGTCGAAATACATCCTGGCCGATCTCGACGGGGGCGAGACATTGCTCGTCCATCTCGGCATGTCGGGGCGCATCCTGGTGTCGGGCGGCCCTCTTGGCCGGTTCGTGCACGACCATCCCGCGCCGGAACGGCATGACCACGTGGTGCTCGATATCGACACCGGCGCGCGCGTAACCTTCAACGACGCGCGGCGGTTCGGGGCGATGGACCTGATCGCCACCGCGGCCGCCGAGGCGCACCCGCTGCTGGCCCGGCTGGGGCCGGAGCCGCTGGGAAACGGGTTTCACGAGGCGTATCTGACGGCTGCGCTGAAGGGTCGCAGGACGCCGGTCAAGGCGACGCTCATGGATCAGCGCATCGTGGCGGGGCTGGGTAACATCTATGCCTGCGAGGCGCATTACCGCGCCCGCATCTCGCCCCGCCGGGGCGCCGGGGCGATCTCGGCGGCGCGGCTGGCCACGCTGGCCGGGGCGGTCCGCGCGGTGCTGACGGACGCCATCGCGGCGGGCGGATCGTCGCTGCGCGATTTCCGCCGCGCCGACGGCGAGCTGGGATATTTCCAGCACGGCTTCGACGTATACGGCCGCGAGGGGGCGCCCTGCCGGACGCCGGGCTGCGGCGGCACGGTCCGGCGCGTCGTGCAGGCGGGGCGGTCGACCTTCTATTGCGCCGGATGCCAAAGATAAGGTTGAACCGGCCCGGCAAATGGCTATGGAATCGGCCCTGACCGAAACAAGCGAAAGCGGAATTCATGGCCTATGAGACGATCATCGTCGAGATAGAGGACCACGTCGCCCTCATCACGCTGAACCGCCCCGACGCAATGAATGCGCTGAACGATCAGCTGCTGGGCGAACTGGTGACGGCGCTGCAGGACGCGCAGGAAAACGACAAGGTGCGCTGCATCGTGATCGCCGGCTCGGACAAGGCGTTCGCCGCCGGGGCCGACATCAAGATGATGGGCGAAAAGGGGTTCGTCGACGTCTTCGCCGGCGACCTCTTCAGCCCCGAATCGGATGCCATCATGCGCATCCGCAAGCCGATCATCGCCGCCGTGGCGGGCTATGCGCTGGGCGGGGGGTGCGAGCTGGCGATGATGTGCGATTTCATCATCGCGGCCGATACCGCCAAGTTCGGCCAGCCCGAGATCAATCTCGGCGTCATCGCCGGCCTCGGCGGCACCCAGCGGCTGACGCGCTTCATCGGCAAGGCGAAATCCATGGACATGAACCTCACCGGCCGGTTCATGGACGCCGAGGAGGCAGAGCGCGCCGGGCTCGTGAGCCGCGTCGTGCCGGCCAAGAAGCTGAAGGAAGAGGCGCTGAGCGCGGCCGGCAAGATCGCCGAGAAGTCGATGATCGCGGTGATGGCGGCGAAAGAGGCGGTGAACCGCTCCTACGAGGTGCCGCTGCGCGAGGGGCTCTTGTTCGAGCGCCGGGTGTTCCA
>CAZNMK010000086.1:7169-9108 GCA_964574045.1 uncultured Roseovarius sp.
GCTCCTACGAGGTGCCGCTGCGCGAGGGGCTCTTGTTCGAGCGCCGGGTGTTCCATTCGCTCTTTGCCACCGAGGACCAGAAAGAGGGCATGGCCGCCTTTGCCGAAAAGCGCGAGGCGCAGTTCCGCGACAGGTGACGCGGCATGCCGTCCCCGGGTTGCCGGCCCCCGCCACTGGCGGGGGTCTGCCGTTCGGGGGGAATGCCGCCGGCCCGGTCCGCGCCAGCCCCGGACGCCGCGCGGGTGAGTCGCCGCGCTTGTGTCGATCGCGTCACATTCTCACGAAAATCGGCCTTTGCCAGCCGCGGCCGGGTGGGCGGCGCAAGCGTTCCAGAATCACCCGGTGCCGGGTCCGATTTCGCGCTTTGCATTCGCGGCGAACTCGGCTATATGCGGCGGTCATACATGCGCGTGGGGCCCGCTCTGGCCAGTTTCAGCCCGGTTGACGACCTGCCGGTTCGGGGATGCCCGCGTGCCATACGAAACGCGAAGACACCGAACAAAGGCTTGAAAACTCATGGCAAACACGCCCCAGTCCAAGAAACGCGCCCGCCAGAACCTGCGCCGCCTGACCGTCAACAAGGCCCGGCGTTCGCGAATCCGCACCTATCTGCGCAAGGTCGAAGAGGCCATCGCCTCGGGCGACAAGGACGCCGCCCAGGCCGCGCTGCGCGCCGCCCAGCCCGAGCTGATGCGCGGCGTCACCAAGGGCGTCTTTCACAAGAACACCGCCGCGCGCAAATTGTCGCGCCTGTCGGCCCGCGTAAAGGCGCTTGGCTGAACAACGCGCGCTAAGCGCTTGATCCTGAAAGGCGCCCCGCAACGGGCGCCTTTCGTCTGTTTCCGACCCATCAATTTCTGGTGGATTCTTTTCCGGCAACCGACCTGTCAAGGGCGAAGATAAGTTGCCGCCGCCGCCGGGCTGTTGCTACGTTCACCATGCGATTCCGCCAGGGGGGGACAGGCTGCCACTGTCGCCGGGGAGGGCAACGAGCGGTCCTGAACGGGCCGTGGCCTGCCATCGTCCGAGCGTTCAGGTCTTTTGTCGGTTCTCGATCCAGAGACGACAGGCCAAGTCCGATCACAGGCGCGCGCCCGCGATGCCAGGACCGTACCGCATGTTTGGGGCTGCGGAGGTGTCGGTCCGGCAGGCATCGGGGCGTGGCGTCTGGAAGGTCCGAAAGGAACACGGAAGCCCGTTGCGCACGCCAACGGGTATCCGGTCTGTGTCCGATCGCCCATGCGCGGAACGTACCGGGGCGGGACGGGGCGTCGCGCCGGTCAACAGAGGCACAGTCGCGGAATGGGGACAGATGACACAAGAGCAATGGGGCCAGCTGAAGCAGGAACTGCTGAACGCCGTCGGGATGCACAACTACAACAACTGGATCGAACCGCTGGAACTGGCCGAGGTTCGCGACGGGGTCGCCACCTTCACCGTGCCGACCAGCTTTCAGGGTAATTACGTTTCGCGCAATTTCGGCGATCTGATCCTGTTCCAGGTCAACACCGTCGCGCCCGGCATCCGCAGGGTGCATTTCCAGGCGCCGGCCAACGCGTCCGCCAATGGCGGCGCGCAACAGCGGGCGCCGGCAAGGCCCGAGCGTTCGCGCACGGCCGCGCGGGCGTCTGCCGCCCATTCCGACGCGCAGGTGCCCGCCGCGCCGCTGGACGAACGGTTCACCTTCGACAGTTTCGTGGTCGGCAAGCCCAACGAACTGGCCCACGCCGCCGCCCGCCGCGTGTCCGAGGGCGGGCCGGTCACCTTCAACCCGCTCTTTCTTTACGGCGGCGTCGGGCTGGGCAAGACCCACCTGATGCACGCCATCGCCTGGGAGCTGCGGGCCTGCCGGCCCGAGCTGAACGTCGTCTACCTGTCGGCCGAACAGTTCATGTACCGCTTCGTGCAGGCCCTGCGCGACCGCCGGATGATGGATTTC
>CAZNMK010000087.1:0-9086 GCA_964574045.1 uncultured Roseovarius sp.
GATCACGTGGCAGGCGAAGACGTGAAAGAGCGGCAGCGGGCACATGATGCTGTCGCGCTCGGTAAAGAGCAGCCGGTGCCCCAGCCAGCCGTTGTAGATCATGCCCGAATAGAGATGCTGCGCCACCTTGGGCATGCCGGTGGTGCCGCCGGTGTGGAAATAGGCCGCGACGCGGTCGCCCCCGGTATCGGCAAAGGCCAGCGATTTCGGCTGCCGCGCGGCCTCGCGGTGGAAATCCCGGACATCGGCGTGGTGATTGCCTGGGTTCCTGGGCCGGATCAGCGGGACGATCCAGCTTTTCGGCGGGGTCAGGTAGCGGTTGAGGTCGATCTCCAGCACGGTGTGCACGTCGGGTGCGTGGCGCACCGCCTCGGCCGTCTTCTGCGCGATGTCGGTCTTGGGAAAGGCCCTGAGCGTGACCACCGTGCTGGCGCCGGTCTCGCGCAGGATGGCGGCGATCTGTTCGGGCTCCAGCAGCGGGTTGATCGGGTTGGCGATGCCGGCGACCATGCCGCCGATCAGCGCCACTGCGGTTTCCAGGCAGTTGGGCAGGATAAGCGCCACGACCTCGTCCTCGCCCCCCTTGAGCGAGCGAAAGAGATTGGCGGCCTGGCAGACCTGGTCGTGGAATTCGGTCCAGCTCAGCGTCCGGGCCGGATCGCTGGCGCCCGAGAGCAGCTGATAGCTGATCGCGGGCCGGTCCGGAAAGGCGTCTTTCGCCTCGCGCAGCATCGCATAGATCGTCCGGGGACGCTCGCGCGCCTCCCAGGGTATCTCGTTCTCGATGTCCAGCGCATCCTGGCGCGTGGCAAAGGTCATGACCCGTTCCTCCCCTGGTCGCGGCCTCTCGGTCCGATTTCCTCCGGCCGCGCCCCCATACGCTGCGATCGTCCCTTGCGGCAGAATGTAAGGCTTTGGCGGGCCTTGCAAGTTTGACGCTGCGTATTGCCTCCGCGTGCCGGCCGCCGGCGCCGTGATCTGCATGGCGGCGAATTTTTCTATTGACTGATTTAGTCAGAAAAGGCACGAACACCCGATGAATTTACTCGGATAACAGAGGGGACCGTACCGGAATGACCAATTTCACCTGCAATCTGGCCCTTGCGGCGGCGCTGGCCGCGCTGGCCGTGCCGGCGCTCGCCGACAGTGTCAACGTCTATTCCAGCCGCCATTACGACAGCGACGACGCGCTCTATCAGGAATTCACCGACCGGACCGGGATTGAGGTGAACCGCATCGAGGCCAAGGCCGACGAACTCATCGCCCGGCTCGAGGCCGAGGGCGACAACAGCCCCGCGGATGTCTTCATTGCCGTCGATGTCGGCCGCGTCGCGCGCGCCGAAGAGGCCGGGGTGCTGCAACCCTTCGATTCGGACCTGATCGAGGCGCGCATTCCGCAGCACCTGCGACACCCCGACAAGCTGTGGTTCGGCGTGGCCCAGCGCGCGCGCATCATCTTCTACGCCAGGGACCGGGTCGAGACCCCGCCGGCCACCTACGAGGCCCTCACGGACGCGGAATGGAAGGGGCGCATCTGCATCCGCTCGTCCTCGAACATCTACAACCAGTCGCTGCTGGCCTCGCTCATCGAGGTTCACGGCGAAGCGGCCGCGCGCGAATGGGCCGCCGGCATCGTCGCCAACATGGCGCGCCCGCCGCAGGGCGGCGACACCGACCAGCTGCGCGGACTGGTATCGGGCGAATGCGATGTCGCGGTCGCCAACCACTACTATTTCCTGCGCGGCTTCGACGGCGATGTCGAAGGGCTGAGCGCCGGCATCGACAATATCGGCTGGGTCTGGCCCAACCAGAACGGCCGCGGCGCGCACATGAACCTGACGGTGGCGGCCAAGACCGCGTCCTCGCCCAACCCCGAGGCGGCCGAGGCCCTGCTCGAGTTCCTGACCGGCGACTGGGCGCAGAAGTACTTTGCCGGGCAGACCCACGAATACCCCGCCGTTCCCGGTGTCGGGCTCGACCCCGGCACCGCGCGGCTGGGCATCTTCATCCCCGACAGCACCACCGGCACCGACGCCTACAGCCGCAACGCCGCCAAGGCGCAGGCCATCTTCAACGAGGTCGGCTGGGACTGATCCCCGCCGCTGCCGTGGCAGCCACTTTCCCCCGCCCGACCGGCGGGGGTTTTTCTTTTGCGGGCGTCTGTCACGCATGCGGCAGAGGCCGCGCCCGACTGAACGGACACGAGAATTGCCGACGCTTGCCGGCGCGTCGAACGCGGCCTTGCGCCGAAACGGCGGGCAACGCGGTAACGCGTCCGTGCCGGGGAATTCGCCCTCGTCGGAAACCCTGCAGTCCGGCGCGTGTTGAAATCATGCTTTGCAGCGCTAGGCTATCTGACAGCTTATGGGAGGCTCTGACCATGACCGACAAGATTTCGCAACACGTTGTGATCGACGCTGACGCCGCCGATGAACCCGCCCGCCGGTCGTTCCTGAAGAATACCGGCCTTACCGCATTGGGCGCCTATGTGGGCATGAACATCCCCTTCGAGGACAATCTGATGGCGCTTGCGCAGGGCATGAGCGAGGAGGACATCATGGCGAGCAAGGACGGGCTCATCCTGATGAACGACCGCCCGCTCAACGCCGAAACGCCCGCGCACCTGCTCGACGACGACGTGACGCCCTATGAACATTTCTTCATTCGCAACAACGGGCTCGTTCCCGACACCGCGCTCGACATGGACGCCGAAGGCTGGACCCTTACCATCGATGGCGAAGTGGACACGCCGCTGGAACTGAGCATAGCCGATCTCAAGGAGCGGTTCGAAACGGTTACAAATCGGCTGGTGCTGGAATGCGGCGGCAACGGGCGGGCATATTTCAACCCGGGCGCGTCGGGCAACCAGTGGACGACCGGCGCGGTCGGCTGCGCCGACTGGACCGGCGTGCGGCTGAGCGATGTTCTCAACGCGGCCGGAGTGAAAGACAGCGCCGTCTATACCGCCCATTACAGCAACGACCCGCATCTGTCGGGCGATCCAGACAAGGACGCCATTTCGCGCGGTGCGCCCATCGAGAAGGCGATGGCCGAAGGCAGCATGATCGTATGGGAAATGAACGGCGAGCCCATCCCGGCGGTCCACGGCTTTCCGTTGCGTGTCATCATTCCCGGCTTCCCCGGATCGGCGTCCCAGAAATACATCAACCGCATCCGGGTGCGCGATCAGGTTCACGACGGCGCCAAGATGACGGGGTATTCCTACCGTGTGCCGGCCTATCCCGTCGCGCCGGGCACCGAGGTGCCCGAGGAAGACATGGTCATCCTGACCGAGATGCCGGTCAAGTCCCTGATCACCTTCCCACGATCCGGCGCCGAAACACCGGCCGGCCAGGCCACCGAGGTCCGCGGCCATGCCTGGGCGGGCAATGGCGACATTGCGGCGGTCGATGTCTCGATCGACTTCGGCCAGACATGGATCGCCACCAGGCTGGACCCCGCGAGGAACAAATTCGCGTGGCAGCGGTTCCGCGCCGACGTCACCCTGCCCGAGGCGGGATATTACGAGGTCTGGGCGCGGGCGACCGACATGAACGGTGTCGCCCAGCCCCCGGTCGTTCCGGGCTGGAACCCCCGCGGGTATGGCAACAACATGCAGCACCGCATCGCGTTGATCGCCACCTGACCCCTGCACCGGAACCGGGTGACGTTTCCCGGTTCCGGCCGCCATCCGAAAAGGCCGACATGAACAAGACGCCGATATTCCTGCGTGCCGCGCTATGTGCATCCGCCATCTTCGGTGCGACTATGTCGGCGTCGCAGGAAGGCTACGATCCGATGCGCCCGGCAGGTAATCCGCTCGTGCCCGGCACATCCGCGCAGACGCCCGCCGCGCCCGCTGCGGAGCCCGACCCGGAACTGGGAAATCTGCCTGCGGGTCCGGGGGCGGAAGAAACCTATTACCAGTGCGTCGCCTGCCATTCGACTGCGATCATCCGGCAGCAACGGCTGACCGACGAACGCTGGGATTATCTGTGGACATGGATGGTCGAAGAGCAGGGGATGTTCGAGCCGGATGAAGAGACCAGGCAACTGATCCTCACCTATCTGAAAACCCACTTTTCGTCAGAGCGATAAGGCCGGACCGCAAATGTGACACGTTGCGCCGCGCTTGAAATCGGGTGGCGCATCGTCTCTTGGCGCAATCGCGGTCCATTCGAACTATCAAGGCATGGCCGCCCGCGGAACACGCCGGGCGGCGCGGGTATCCATTCCGCTCCGGGGCGCGAAATGGCCCGCGGATACAGTGCGGCCATCAGGCGCCACCCACTCGGTCGTCGTGATTATTTGCCGTGCTCCAGCCGGGATTTGACGCCGGTCAAGGTGGAAACATGCGCAAGCGCGCATACATACGGCTGCGCAACCGCAAAGGGAGTAACATCATGGTTGAGAAATCCCAGACTTCCGGCCTCTGGCCCAGCGTCTACGAACCCTTCCGCCATCTCGGCGCCCGCATGGCCGACTGGCTGACGCCCGCATCCGACGCCAAGGCCGACGACAATGCCTACCGCATCACGCTCGAACTGCCGGGCGTCGAGGAAAAGGACATCGACATCTCGATCCACGACGGCGTGGTGACCGTGAAGGGCGAGAAATCCGCCGAGCGCGAGGAGAAAGGCGACACCTGGTTCTTTTCCGAACGCCAGTACGGATCGTTCAGCCGCACCTTCCGCCTGCCGTCGGACGCCGATGGCGACAAGATCTCGGCCGATCTCAAGGACGGCGTGCTGACGCTGAGCGTGCCCAAGCTGACGCCCAAGGCCGCCAAGGCCACGAAGGTCGCGATCAACAAGGGCTGAGGCGAGGCGTATCGCGGCGCATGGCCCCGGCTCGCCGGCCGGGGCGCGTGGGCCGGGTTCATCGCGGCCTGCGCGGCAACGCCAGACGTCTCAGACGCCCCCCTCGCTCATCGCCAGCAGGTAGCCCACGCCGGCCGCGACGATAAGACCCAGAATGACGGCGATGGCGATCTTCCATGCCGACCAGGGCCGTTCGCCCTGCACCTTGCCGGTGCGCCCGTTGACGACGAAACGATAGGTCTTTCCCCGGTACTTGTAGGCCGCCAGCCACACCGGCAGCAGGATGTGCTTGAAGGTGACGTCGCTCACGTCGGTGTCGATGTCGTGGATGCGCTGGCGGTCGCCGCCGATATCGAAGCGCACGTCGCGGGCGATGACGGCGTCCATGCGCGCGCGCGCCTCGACGAACCCTTCCTCCAGCTCGACCTGATAGCCTTCGGCGCGGAACCCGGCCAGGAATTCGGGCCGGTAGGGCTCCAGCGCCGCCAGGTCCCACGGTTCCAGCCCGTCCGTGTAGACCTTGGGCAGGCTGCGCGACGCCAGCACCAGCACATCGTCGAAGGCCCGCGCCACCCGGCCCGACACCGGCGTCCAGCGCACCTTGGCCACGCGCACCTGCTGGCGCTTGCCGTTGCGCGTCACGGTGCGGGTCTCGTAGTAGACGATGCCGCGCTCGCCGCGATAGCGCGACCGGGTGTCGGCGTCGAAAGTCCAGTAGGGCACATAGATGCCCTGCATCCGCCGCCCCTTGCGGGCATATTCCTGCAAGCCGTTCGGCGCGAACCAGAGCCGCCCCAGCCAGTCGGTCATGGCCCGGCGCGCGGTGCCTTCGTCCAGCGCAAACGGCAGCACGCCGCGGGGCTTGATGTGCCGGTGCGTGCCGGTGCCGGTCACGACAGGCGTGGCGCAGAACGGGCACTCGGCGGCGTGGGTCGCCTCGTCGAATTCCACCTGCGCGCCGCAGTTGGGGCAGGTGAGGACGCGGGTTTCCTCGATCTCCTGGGCGTCCAGATCGCCCGCCAGCGCGGTGTTGAAATCCAATTCGCGGATCGTCGCTTCCCAGGGTCCGGCCTGGGCGATCTCGCCGACATGGCCGCAATGGTCGCAAACCAGCTGGCCCCTGTCGGGGTCGAACCGGTAGTCCGCGCCGCATTGTTCGCACGGGAAGCGATGTTCGCCAGCTGCACCGCCCATCGACGCCGCCTGCGCCCCTTCGGTCATCGCGCCCCTAGCCCTGCCAGCTTTCGATAATGGCGTCGGCCTCCAGCTCGATCAGCCAGTCGGGGTTCACGAACCTGCTGACGGCCATGATCGTGTCGACCGGACGGATGTCGCCGAAATACGCCTTGCGCACCTCGACCGCAGCCTTCCAGTCGGCGATATCGGTCAGCAAAATCCGCAGCCGCACCACGTCGTGCAGCCCCGATCCGGCCCTTTCCAGCGCGTCGCGGATGATCTCGATACACCTTCGGGTCTGCGCCGCGACGTCGCCGACGCCGACGGTGTTGCCCGCCGCGTCGACCGGCGCGGTCCCCCCGACCGAGATGAACGGCCCCACCCGCACCGCGCGGCTGAAGCCGATCAGCTCTTCCATCGGGCTGCCGTTCGAGATCAGTTCCCGGTCATATGCCATCTGTCCCTCCTCGCTGTTGCCGTGCCGTCCCCGCGGCCTGTCACGCCCCCGGCGGCGGCGGCGGCAGGATGGTGAAAAGCTGCGCCAGTTCGGCCACGTCCTCGGCCCGTTTCCAGCCGTCCTGGCCGGCGGTCCAGACATGGGTGTCGCGGCCGATCTTGCCCTCGCCCGCCATCCGGCCCAGCGTCGCCCTGGAATAGGGGCCGTGGGTCTGGCCGTTCTCGGCGATGTGCCAGACATGTTCCACCGGCGGCGGGGGCGGCGGCGCGGCCGGAATGGCCGGGGTGGCGGCGGCCGCTTCGGGGCGCGGACCCCACGGCCCGGCGGCACCCGCCATCTGCTGGGCCATGCCCATGCCCATTCCCAGCCCCAGCCCGGCGCCGATGCCCGCGCCGGCGCCACCGGGGTTGCGGGCCGCCGCGGTCATCGCCTCGGCCGCCGAATACTGGGTGAACTTGCCCAGGTCGCCCGCCAGCCCCATCGAGGTGCGCTTGTCCAGCGCCGCCTCGACCGCCGGCGGCAGCGAGATGTTCTCGATATAGAATTCGGGGATTTCCAGCCCGTATTCGGCCACCACGCCGGAAATTTCCGCGGCGATCAGCTTGCCCAGATCGGCGGTGTTGGCGGCCATGTCGAGCACCGGGATGCCGCTGCCCGCGATGATGCGCGAAAACGCCTGCACGATGATGTTGCGGATCTGGAAACCGATCTCGTCCATGGTGAATTCGCCGTCGGTACCGACGATCTCGGTCAGGAACCGCGCAGGATCGGTCACACGCACGGTATAGGTGCCGTAGGCGCGGATGCGGGTCGGCCCGAATTCGGGATCGCGCAGCATCACCGGGTTCTTGGTGCCCCATTTGAGGTCGTTGAACCGGACCGTGGAGACGAAATAGATCTCGGACTTGAACGGCGATCTGAACCCGTGGTGCCAGTGCTGGAGCGTGGTCATCACCGGCATGTTGTTGGTCTCGAGCATATAAAGCCCGGGCGTGAACACATCCGCGAGCTGCCCCTCGTGCACGAAAACCGCCGCCTGGCCCTCGCGCACCGTCAGCTTGGCGCCGTACTTGATCTCGTGGCCCTCGCGCTGAAACCGCCACACCATGGTGTCGCGGGTGTCGTCGGTCCAGTGGATGACGTCGATGAACTCGCCGCTCAGAAAATCGAAAATGCCCATGTCAGAAGTCTCCCCTTATCTCACATCGCCCCCGCCGGCCCGACAAGAATGCGGCGGATGAGCGGACGCGCCTCACCGAGCGACATCCCCGGCCGCAGCGCGGGATGGTAGAGCAGGCTCAGCAAATCCTCGTCATGGCTGGTCAGGTAGGCGAATTCCTCGTCGTCGTTGAAGATCGAGGGCCGCGCCATGGCGCTGTCATTGCCCAGCCCCAGCCCCTGCGCCAGTTCCTCGTGGATGCAGGACTGGCGCATCAGCTCCGGCTGTTCGGTACGGATGAGCGCGACCGCCTTGCCATAGGTATCGCCCTGGCCGGCGCCGACGAAGGTCAGCACCATGCAGTAGATGCTGCGCGGCGGGTTCGCCACCAGGCTCAGCGTCGCCGGGCCGATCGACGGCGCCAGCGCGCGCACGCGGGCAAGCGTCCAGTCGCGGTCGTCCTCGGACGCAAAGATGACGTGGAAATTGGCGGCGCGGTCCACCGCCCTGACCGGATGTCCGGTCACCCGTCCCAGCCGCCCGGCATAGGCCGCGACCGCCGCGCGGTCGCTGTCGCGCACGTCCTGCGGCACGTTGGCGCCGAACTCGACCCCGATGCGCACCGGCACCTGCCAGCGGCGCAGCACGCCGGGCCCGTCGCGCGACGCCTGCAGCCCGCCGCCGCGCACATACTCGTCGTAAAAGGCGATACGCTCGAAATTGCGGGCCACGTCCTCGGCGCTGTAGGGCGTGTCGATGCCGCCGCCATCGGTGCGCAAGAGCCCCTGCGCCAGCAGATGCGCCTGCAGGCGGGCATAGTAGCGCGTCAGCGCTGCGCTGCGTGGCGACGGCGCCGGGCGCGCGACCTGGGCCGCAGGCCTGTCCGCCGGCGGGCGCTGCGGCGGCTGCGTCTCGACGCAGGCCGCAAGCGCCACGAAACCGGCCAGGGCGCAGACCGCCCCGGCCCGGCGCAGAACCGGGTTGCACCGCCCGCGCAAGACCGGCCTCAGTTGCCGGGCACGGCGGTTGCGGCGGTGTCGCCGGTCCCGTCGCGCCGTGCCTTGGCGGCGGCCAGCGTGTCGCGCAGCTCGCGCTCCATCTTCTTGAGCTCCTCTTCGGCGGCCGCGCGGCGCGCCTTGCCTTCGTCAGCGATGCGCAGGCTGTCCTCGATGGTGCCGATCAGATCGGCGTTGGCCTTCTTCACCGCCTCGATGTCGAAGACGCCGCGCTCCATCTCCTCGCGGATCATCATGTTGCTTTCGCGCAGGTTCTCGGCGTTGGCGGTCAGGAGTTCGTTGGTCAGGTCGCTGGCGTCGCGCACCGCCGCGGCGGCCTCGGCGCTGCGCTGGATCGTCACCGCCTGCGCGAGCTGGGTCTCCCACAGCGGCACGGTGTTGACCAGCGTCGAGTTGATCTTGGTCACCAGGCTCTTGTCGTTCTCCTGCACCAGCCGGATCGAGGGCAGCGACTGCAT